>NZ_JASHKS010000016.1:0-86156 GCF_030056835.1 Rhodococcus sp. IEGM 1372
TCGAGAGCATGTCCCACTTCGACCGGAAGTCGGCCTTGCGGTAGTCGCCCTCGGCGGCGATCGCGCTGACCGCTCGACGGGCTGTGAAGGCCTTACGCAGCGATGCGGGAGTTTCGTCCAGGAACTCCATCCGTTCGAGCTTCTTGTTCTCGAGGCCCAGGTACTCAACGATCTCCCAGCCCAGCAGTGAACCTTCACCTGTCGGGTCGAGATCGGCTGCATTGCAGACGCTCTCGCACTCCGAGAGCACTGACTTCAGTTCGTGGAGCAAGCTCTTCGCGTCCGAATCGGTGACCAACTTCCCGCCGGACACCCTGCGCCGGATCTCTCGCTCCCAGCGGAAGTCGTCTGCGTTCCACGGGAGATGTTCGAGCTCCCAGCTCCGGTACTTCTCGGCGAGGGACGACGTGACCATCGCGGAGGGGTCTTTCAGCTCGAGCAGGTGACCGCGAGCATTGACGATGACGTACTCCGTGCCCTCGAACGTGCCCCTCATCCCACCAAGCGCTGCCGCGAAATTGCGAGCCGCCGAGGGCTTCTCGGTCAGAATTCCAACTTTTCCCATGTTGTCTGCCTCTTTTCGAGAGTTCAGTGATCCGTCGGTAACGGTCGATCTTGTTCTGCGCGTGCTTGTATGGCTGATTCGTGCAGCGCGGCCCAGTCCTCGTTCTCGAGGAGCGTCGAGGTGCCACGTCGCCCGATCTCGACGACGGTGGCGGTGAGGGCTCGGTTCGCTTTCTCTGCGAGCTCGGCACCGACTGGACTGTTCATCAGCCGTGCGAAAGTGACCACGCGATCTTGGTTGAACAGTCGCAGCTCGAGGTCGTCGTCGCTGAGGCGAGATAGATCGTCGGCGTCGGTTGTGCTGGTGGGGGGTGTGTTCATGGCAGGCCTTCCGGATGTAGGCGGTGATGGGGGATGGGCCGAAGTCGACTCCGGGTGGTCATCCGGTCTCCCAGATCCCGCGCCAGTCGGACTCGATCGACAGGATGTCGGTCACGCGTGCGTCCAGATCGGTGACGTCGCCGTGGGTGGTATCGAGTCCGTAGATGCCGACGGCATTGGTCTCCATCAGCAAGCCGCCGTCCTGGTCGACTTCGAGAGCGACATCGAGGTAGGCAGTCCGTCCGGCGGCTTCGATCGTCTCGAAGGCTTCCGCGATCTCGGGCCACGTCGCTTGCCGCCGCGCTGCCGCGTCGCCGCTGGGCACCGCCACCTCGCCGGGGTGCGCGGCGAGCAGCCTCGGCCAGGGGATCGGTGCGTTCGCCCATGCCAGAAGCAGCGAGGAGGCCACCGCCGCATCGGCCCGTCCGATCAGGGCACCGGCCGTCGCCTCACGCAGCCAGTCCGGTACGTCGGCGTCCGCGGTGAACGTCCCCCGCTCGTCACCGTCGATCGAGGTCCAGTCGATGTGCGAGCGCAGTTCGGTGAACCTGCGGTGCGCTCGCGGGCTCCATTGCGCCCAGTACCGGTCGCAGGACTCGGTCAGTTCGGCGCGTGTGTCCTGTAGAGCACGTGCGCAGGGCAGACAGTGCGGATCGGTGTGAAAGACGTCGACCGACCACGCTCCGGTGGGTTCACCATCCGGTTGGCCAGGAAGCGCGGCCCTGCTCACCCAGTTACCGAACCGGGGAACGGTGGGTGCCACGGTCCCGGTGATCTCCTGGAAAGGAGCGGCACCGAGAACGGGCACCAGGCCGGACACGAGCCATACGGCATGGTTACCGACTCGCCAATGGTCGGGGGTGAGTCGAGGATCGCTGACCAGATCTGAGGTCACGAAAACTCCTTCTCGCTGTGGTCGGAGCACCGGTAGCTCTGCGGGGTCGGGCCTGCGGAGCCTGCGGCAGCGCAGACGATGCCGGTCGATCCGAGCCCTGCCACCACTACACCCGTCGCAGGCGGTCCATCGGCGGCGAGCGATATGCCAGCGCACATCCACCGCTGTTCGGCGAGGACCGTCATCCCCATCACCAGCGCAATGAGTGCCGCATTCATCCACACGTACGGACTCAAGAGATACTCAGGCCGTCCTGCGACACGAGCGAGAATCCCGCACGCGATCAGAACTGTGAAGAACTCCCGCACCATCCGCCGCGGCAGCACAGCCAAGGATCGTCGAAGCCGCGGCCTACGTAGCGACGGCGGAGACACCACTATCGAGACCCAGCTGAGGACAACAGCGATGACGGCAACGAACCATGACAGTGCGAGCGCGAATCCGGCAGCCACGCTGCTGGAGCCGATCTCTTCCGCTGCCCTCAGTACGGAGTCGAATGCGTCGAACACCGCCAGCATCGTGGGCCGCAGGGTGTCTGCTGCGGCGATATCAGCGCGCACGGAATCTAGATCGACCCACCGCGGGAGACCGAGCAGCAATGTCAGCCCCGCGACACCGATAGCGAAAGAGCATGTGGGTCGCAGGTACGGCAGAAGTTCACGGGCAAACCTTGCTACTGGCCGCGTGTTTGTAGTGTCGGATAACAGGTCTCGGAGACTCATCTGAACAGCTCCAATCGAATAGGTAGGGACACAGCGGCCCCGAAGTTGTAAGCGGCGTCGATATGAATCAGGTACGTCGGTCGAGCGGTGAGCATCGGTCGCATCAGTACTGCGGTCTGAAACGTGTTGTGCGGCAGTAGCGGTGAACCAGTCATGAGATATAGGGCGAGAGGCTGTAGGTGCCGGCCATGATCAGGCAGCCGAGGACGGAACCGACCAGCACTTTGGTGTTCTCTACCTCGCGGCCGTCGTGGTGCTTGCGGGTTCGTGCCATGCGGCCCAACGCGACCAGCACCCCGATTGCGCAGGCCAGGTAGATCGACAGCGTGACCACTTCGAGCACCGGCAACGCGCCGAGCGCGGCCGTCATGCGATCCACCCCAAGAACTCGTAGGCGGCAAACGAGACAAGGCTGCCGACCGCGGTCCCGATCACCACTTCCGTGGTCTTGGCCGCACGGCCTTTCTTGCTCGTTCGAGTCCATGCGATGCGGCTCAACGCGACAACAAACGCTGCTCCACAGAGGACGCACATGGCCAGCATCAACCCCCGAAAGAGCGGCAGTATCTTCAATGGCCCGGTCGGTGGGGGCAACGTGCTCTCGGTCGGGTGCAGCACAACCTGAGCGAACAACACAGCGGACTCGGTGATCACGAGGCTGTGTCGCCGAAGCACGGTGCGCCCCACAGGCCTGCACCGTTGGTCTGCGCAGTCGATTGCGCGGCAGTGATGTTCGCGGCCTCGGCCAGGTGTTGGTCTTGATAGATGTACGCCCGGGCCATTCCGGTTTCGGCGGCGCGGACGCTGTAGTTGCTGCCGTCGGGGAGCTGGACGTAGCGCAGGAGGCGTCCGTAGCGGTCGGTGTCGTCGGCTACCGGATCGGCGGTGAGGGTGATCGTGGTGCCGTCGAGCTGCTGGTGAGCCCAGGCGCTTGCTTCCGGCCCCCAGCACTGCACCGGTGCGTCGGGGTGCACTGTTTCGGGGGTATCGATACCGAGGATGCGGACCCGTACCGGGTCGCCGCCGGTCGACAGACGCACGTCGACGGTATCGCCGTCGATGACCCGATCCACGACACCACTGGTCGCAGAGATGGCGTCAGCGGCGTGTGTGAGGTTCGGGGGAGCGGTCAGGGGATCGCAGCCCGCCAGCATCGCGGCGACGGCCGGAGCGGCCACGCAGACTGCGAATATGCGCGTGCCTGTTCGCGGCAGACGTGGAGAACGGGCAGAGCACCGAGGGAGTGTGGACATGAGGGCCTTCGTGGGTGTGAGCGCGTCGGCCAGCACACGGCCACCGGGATGCACGCTGCTGAGCAGCGGTCGGTGGGTGCTGACCACAGGACGCTCGACCGTGACCCTCATCGACGGTCGAACACACCAGCCAATCTAGCGCATAGCACCGACATGATGGGCGTACCCGCTTCGCGCTGGGTCTCCCGATCGACAGTCAGAGCTGATGCGGAAACAAGCGTGGGTGTGCGCCGACGGCCCGGGCGTGCTTCTGGCGCGAGTAAGACGGGTCGTCGACGACATCAACCGAAATCAGTCGTAGTAGTAAAAAACGCGACTGGTCATGGTGTCAGCGTCGTCGTGGAACGCGCCGAAAGCTTCCTTAAGAAGCTCGTAGGCAGGTGCCAACTGTGTCTGCTCGATCTTCGTTACCGATGAGACAGTCCATCCGACGATCCCGTCGTGTCCCTCAATTGGCTTGCCGAACAGATCGACCAGGGCTTCGCGGCGGTACCCGTTCTCCACCAGATCGTCCTCGGTGTACCAATCGCTCCTGGGGTCATGAACGTATTCGTCCTGGGCCCTCTGTAGTTCGGTCACGAGCCAGTCGTCGCCAGTCGGTGGTGTCGTGGGTTCGGGCACTGCAGATTCCTTTCGGGTCGCGTCGCGAGTACCACTCCTTGTCCCAGTAGGTTATTCGATGCATGTCCACCTACCTCAATGGATGCTGCATTCACGTCGAATGCGGCAGTTGTCCGTTTGTCGTAAGCTCGCCCAGGGCGGAAACTTGATATCTAAGTGCGGCTTCGACGTCGATTATTTCTTTTGAATGATCACGAATATCGGTTGCGTGCCACTCACTAATGCCTGCGTCTTTGTATAACGCATCGAATTTGCTGGAATCTAGCGCGTCAATCTGTCCGGCGATTTCCATGTCACGCTCAATTTTTGCTTTCTTGACCAATAATTTTTCAATTGGACGAAGACGTGCCCGGTATTCGTACAAGGCGGCTACCTGATCGGCGAGAGCTTTCAGGGCAGCTGCGGCGGCCTGCAAGTTGTTCTCGGCAGCACTGCGGATCAACGGCGAATTTCGGGTCGCGCCATCGGGAAGCGTGGCAAGTGCTGAGTCGATCCGCGCCGCACGATTCATGACATCGACGACCGTTGCGTACAGGTCAAGACGTCCTCGCACGGTCTGGGACGAGAGCGACGACCATGCGGACGACTGCCTTATTTCCTCGCTGACTACGGATGCGAGTACTGCCGCTTGGCGGGCTGAGGCCGCAATAGGGTGGTTGATATCGCGGGACCAGACCTGCCTGGAAGGATCGTTCGCGCGTCTTCGGTCGGTCAACCATGCGTGTCCGACTGAGATACCCGCGAAAGCTACGAACGCCAGAGCGAGCGCCACGAAACTGAAGGCAACAGTCAAGAGGCCATTGTCGATCGACTCCACAAGCGGTCCACCTGCTGCACAAACCGCGACGAAAGTACCGAGCGCAGAAATGACGGCCAGCCAAACGATGGACTCCGGCACCGGGTCCTCGAAGAT
Source organism: Rhodococcus sp. IEGM 1372 (assembly GCF_030056835.1). Taxonomy (NCBI): domain Bacteria; kingdom Bacillati; phylum Actinomycetota; class Actinomycetes; order Mycobacteriales; family Nocardiaceae; genus Rhodococcus; species Rhodococcus sp. IEGM 1372. Next base: position 5,290 of record NZ_JASHKS010000016.1, read on the forward strand.
CGCCTTCTGGTGGCGGCTGTAGATATCGGAGTCCACAGAGTTCGCCGTCTCGGCCAGCCACTTTTGAGACCCTGTCGACTTGCGGGCGTTGTCTGCCATGGTCAGCCTGCCTTGAGATTTCGTCGTTGAGATCCATTGTCTCAGGTCCGATATGTCGCTCGATCACGCGGCTGTGAACACTGAATGCTGACGGTCCCGTGTCGATATCGAGCACCAGCGACAGGGGTGCTTACGATTATGACAACTGCGGCCGATAAGCAGCCCTTATGTCAAGAAGCTGCCGGGGGTCGATCGTTCCCCTGAGACGCGCCTCGAAACGCGCGGTAGATCTCGGGCAGCAGCCCGTCGAGCAGGGCTTGGGCGATGCTCTCGCTCGACAGAATCTGCCCCGACAGATCCTCCGAGGCCTTCATGGACTCGATCACCGCGCCGGTGAACACCGTTTTGATGTCGGGGCTGGCCGAGAATTGCGCCAGCGAGTTCGCGCGCGCTTGTTCTTGCAGCGTCTCGCTCTCGGTGAGCTTGTCTCGGATGTGGGTGACGACGGCGCGGGCGTCCGCTTCGGTGTGCTCGCCGGAGAACAGGTCGTTGATCTTGGCAATGATCTCCTCGAACCGCACCATCTCCGGATCGCGCACGGTACCGCTGCCGGCCTCGCGCATCGGATCGACGGTGGCCTGCCCCGTGAGCTTGTTCTGCGTGGTGGCTTGTTTGTGCTGGTCGATGTAATCGAACTGGACTGTCGACAGGTCGATTTCGTGGTTGATCTGCTCGCTGGTGATCGTCGGGGCCAGATGCTTGAGGAACCGTGAGCGGGCTTCGAGCTGCGGGTCTTCGTAGTCGACGATCTGGGAGAGGAAGTCGTAGAGCTTGATGTAGGTCGAGACGTCCTTGCGGAACATGTCCAGCTCGTCCCGTGCAGTCTGATCGTTGTTGGCCAGAGCCTGGTGTTCACCGTCGCGGAAGCGTTGACGAGCCGGGGTGATCCACCGGGTCAATGCGTTGTTTCCCTTGCCCCCCACGAACGCGTCCGCGAACCCGGTGACCTCGCTGTCGGTGTAGATCGCAGCCATGTCCAGTTTGCTGGCCAGGGTGTGAATGATGTTCGGATCGGTTACCCCGGACAGCGTGGTGGCCTCGTAGTACGGCTCGAACGCGTCGACGATGTCCTTCGGATCGTTGGCGAAATCGAGGACGAACGTCTGATCCTTCTTCGGAGGCAGGGTCCGGTTCAACCGGGACAGTGTCTGCACCGCTGCTACACCGGAGAGCTTTTTGTCCACGTACATCGCCACCAACAATGGCTGATCGAAACCGGTCTGGAACTTGTTGGCCACCAACATCACCTGGTAGTCGTCGGTGTCGAACGCATCGCGCAGATCCCGGCCTTTGAGACCTGGGTTCATCGACGTCTCTGTCAGCTTGTCCGGGCCGGACTCGGCGTCGATGACTTCTCCGGAGAACGCGACCAGTGCGGCGACGTCGGTGTAACCGTGCTCGGCGACGTACTTGTCGAACGCAACCTTGTACCGCACAGCAGCTTTGCGAGAAGAGGTGACAACCATGGCCTTGGCCTTGCCGTCGAGTCGCCAGGCAATGTTGGCCCGGAAGTGCTCGACGATGATCTGCACCTTCTGGGAGATGTTCGTCGGGTGCAGCTTGACCCAGTTCATCACAGACGTGATGGCCGCAGACTTGTCCACCAGATTCTCATCGGCCGGCCCGTCTGTCCTGACCGCGACGGTCCCACCCGTGCGGTCGGTATCACTCTCGTATGCCCGGCCGTTGTGGGTGAGACGGAACGCGGTCTTGTACGGGGTGTAGTTGGTCAGCACGTCCAGGATGAAGCCCTCCTCGATGGCCTGCTGCATCGAGTACAGGTGAAACGGCTCTGGTAGCCCGTCCGGTCCGGGCCGGCCGAACAGCTCCAGGGTTTTTCCCTTCGGGGTCGCGGTGAACGCGAAAAACGAAACGTTCGGGGTCGAGGCCCGAGCAGTCATCTGCGCGGCCATCACGTCCTGGGTGTCGTAGCTGCCTCCGTCGTCGAGCTCCGCCAACTCGCCCGGTGACAAGACGTCCTTGAGCCGCTTCGACGCCTCACCAGCTTGGGAGGAGTGTGCCTCGTCGGCGATGATCGCGAACGAGCGCGATGCCAGTTCGGTGCGGTCGGCGATCGCCTCCAGGGCGTGCGGGAATGTCTGGATGGTGACGATGATGATCGGGGTCCGTGCCGCGAGAGCATCAGCGAGTAGCTTCGATTTCGAGCCGCCGAGCCCGTCGATGTGGGCTACGACGCCGTGCACCTTGTCGATCTGCTTGATTGCCTCCTGCAGCTGGGAGTCGAGGACGGTGCGGTCGGTGACGACGATGACCGAGTCGAACACCTTCTCGTCGGCGGCGTTGTGCAGCCCGGAGAGTCGGTGCGCCAGCCAGGAAATGGAGTTGGTTTTCCCGGATCCGGCTGAATGCTGGATCAGATACTTGTGGCCGGGTCCCTCGGTGCGAGCGGCTTCGACGAGGCGGGTGACCGCTTCCCACTGGTGATATCGCGGGAAGAGCATCGTCTTCTTCCGAGTCTTCTTTCCTGTGATCGGGTCGACGCTGTCGCGGATTTCGAGGTGCATGAACCGGCCGAGGATGTCCAGCCACGTGTCGCGCTGCAGAATTGTCTCCCACAGGTACGCGGCGGGGGATCCATCAGGATTGGCGGGATTTCCTTTGTGGTGTTGGTTGCCGCGGTTGAACGGCAGGAAGACCGTGCCCGGCCCGGCGAGCTTGGTGGTCATCTCCACTTCGCTGTTCGAGACCGCGAAATGCACCAACGCACGCGAACCGAACGCCAGCAGCGGCTCGCCTTTCGGGAGCCGATTGTTTTTGTACTGAAGGACTGCGTCGGTGATGTTCTGGGTGAAGTCGGTCTTGAGTTCGGCAGTGGCGACAGGTAACCCGTTGACGAAGAACACAAGGTCGATGCTGTTGGAGCACTTAGACGAGTAATGCACCTGCCGCATCACCCGCAACCGCACCTTCGCGTACTTCTCGGCTGTGGTCGCGTTCAGCGTCGTGTTCGGCGCGAACTGACACATCGTAAACTGCGCATTGATGTGCTTGAACCCCCGCCGTAGCACCGACAGAGTGCCGCCGTCCTTCGACGGATCAGCATCCAGAGTCTTCGCTAGCGCCTGCAACACGCCGCGCTGGGCGGCTTCCAGCGTTGGGCCCGCTAGACCTGGTTTAAGGTGCTTCGCCAACTGGTCCGGCTGGGTGTCAGCGAGCCATCCGAACACATCCTCGGGAAACAACGCCAACTCTGGGTCGTAGCCGGAGTCACTCGCCGAGTACAGCCAATTGTGGGCAGCCAAGTGCTCACAGATCTCCCGCTCGAACTCGATCTCATTGTGCTGAGCCATGGGTCTACGCCGCCCCCCGAATGTCGATTTTCCCGGTTACGGCAGCCGTAATCAGCGCCGAGCGATACTCCCGCAGCGTGCCAATGGCCTCAGTCGCCTTCGCTATCAAAGCATCCAGATTGCGGCACTTATTCTCGATAAAGACGACGATCTGCCGTTGCTCATCGACGGGCGGAATTTCAAAGACGAACTGGCCAAGATCCTCAGCAGACATATTCGGCTGCGCGGATCCGGAATTTAGGATGGAGCGCTGGCCCTCCTCCTGGGCGGAATTCAGCAACCAATAAGCGAAGTTGCTGTCTATTTCGGTCGGCTTCCGATTTCGTAGCGCAACGAGTGAGGATGCAAGAGCTCCGCCTGAGGAAAGATCATAAACGCAATTTTTACCGAGAGAGCCACGGAGGCAATATAGAATGTCGCCGGCCTGGAGCTTCGCTCCTCCCATCGTCGCGTACTTCTCAGCGGTGATGTAGTTCATCGAGGAGAAGTCAACGCGTCCGTCCTTCAGGTGGCCGGCGTTGATGAATGGCACTCCTTCATCGACGAGTTCGTTGCTCGAGGGGTAGTTCGAGCCTCGATCGCCGTTCATGAAGCTGAATAGCCAAACGAGCTTCTGACGTACCCACGATTGAGGGACACTTCCAATCCACGCCACACCTGAGTCCTTCATCTGGGCGTCGGGGTTAAGTCCTTTGGTGACGGCGTGGGTGATGGTGGCGGTGCGGTTCTCGCGCAGGGTGGCGATCAGCTGGTTCTGTTTATCGACCAGCGCATCAATCTTAGATGTCTCGCGGTCGAGAAAGTCCACAATGAGCAGCTGCTCGTCGGTCGGTGGCACTGCAGTCGGCAGACGCCTCAATTGCCCCTCGTTCACAGACGGCACTGCGCCCGGATTGACGAGGACATCAAATCGAACTTGAGAGAGCAGATAACGAGCAAACCGTGGATCCACACGATTCCCCGAAATAAAGGCCATCATGTTGTTGTCGATGCAGCCTGGTTCAGGCAACGACGCAATTCGGCCCAGGAGGAGTGCCGCACCGACCTTGGCAAAGACGAGATCCCCGGCTGAAAGGATCGTGGCACCCAGCTTGCGTGCGGTCGCGCGCGAGATTGTGTCGTTCCGAGACTCAAGCACCCCTGACCGGCTCGCTCGGCTAAATGCATTTACTTTGTGGAATGCAAGTTCTTGGTCGGTGATGCCTTGATACTCGTGCGGAAATCCACAGCCGCCTTCGAACCTTCCGAATTTGGAAAATGTTCCGACGGTCCAGTGCGACGGGACATCGCCGAGCCATCGCGTGTCCGTACTGACATATTTTGGGTATCTTGGCCAGTTCACTGGCCAACCCCGGCGAGCATTTCTGTAATGTCTTTGACCAGAATCTGCAAGTCTGCCTTAATCTCGCCTAGGTCGCGGGGTGGGATGTACTGGTAGAAATGGCGGGTGAAGGGAATCTCGTAGCCAATTTTGGTTTTGTCGTGGTCGATCCACGCATCTGGAACGTGAGGGAGAACTTCGCGGGCGAAGTACTCTTCAATGTCCTCGGTCAGCGGCACGTTCTCAGTGTCCCGGAGCGCCGGATCGGGTTCAGGGTTGCCCTTGGAGTCGGTGCAGATCACCGCGTTGTCATCGTGCTCGCCGATACTGGACCAGAGTGCTTTAATCAGTGGAGAACCAGGTTTGATAATGCCGGCCTGGCGTAGAGCATCCTTCAGTTCGCCTACGAACGCATCACGGTCGTTCCACACCCCACCAATCAGCCCGGTCAAAGCATTGCGAATCGCGGCCTGCTCTCCCGACTTCAGCTTTTCGATTGGTTTTTGGGCGAGAACCCCATCGACCGTGTCCGAGGTGAGCTCGAATCGCAGCTGCAGGGGCCGCTCGACGGTGATTGTCGCGTAGCCGAAGTCTGCGTTATCGAAAACCTTGGAAAGGGCCGGTTTGTCTGCGTCGCCTTGGTCGTTTACCTGCTCGATGTACAGCTCGGCGATGGTCGCGATGTCGTCGGGCCGGAGTTCCTTGCGTTTGGAACCAAGGGACTTGCGCATCTTCCCGAACATGGACGAACCGTCGATCAGCTGCACCTTGTTCTTGCGGTCTGAGGGCTTGTCGTTATCGAGGATCCAAATGTAGGTGCTGATACCGGTGTTGTAGAACATGTCGACAGGCAGCGCCACAATTGTGTCGAGTAAGTCGTTCTCGATGATCCAGCGACGTATGTTCGATTCCCCCGATCCGGCTCCACCGGTGAACAGCGGGGACCCGTTGAGGACCATCGCCAGTCGGCTGCCTCCGTCACGTGGGGCGCGCATCTTCGAGATCAGGTGCATCAAGAACAGCAGCGACCCATCGGAGACCCGGGGTAGGCCCGGTCCGAACCGTCCGGCGTGTCCCCGCTGATCGTGTTCGTCAGTTACTGCTTTTTGTGCCGATTTCCATTCAACACCGAAGGGTGGGTTGGAAAGTAGGTAGTCAAAAGTGTTGCCTGAGTAGCGATCGTCGGTGAGGGTATTGCCGAGGTAGATGTTATCGATGTCTTGGCCCTTGATGATCATGTCGGACTTGCACATCGCGTAAGAGCGGGCGTTAATCTCTTGGCCGTACATCACGAGGCGGGCCTTGGGGTTCATGTCGTGTAGGTGCTCGTCGGCGACCGAGAGCATGCCTCCGGTGCCGGCGGCGGGGTCGTAGATGGTCCGGACGATGCCGGCTTTGGTGAGCACTTCGTCATCGTTCTGGAAGAGGAGCTCGACCATCAGTCGGATCACTTCACGAGGGGTGAAGTGATCACCTGCCTGGGCGTTGTTGGACTCGGCGAACTTGCGAATCAGTTCTTCGAAGATGTAGCCCATGTCGTGGGCGGAGACCATCTTCGGGTGTAGGTCGACGTTCGCGAACTCTCTGACGATCAGGAAGAGAAGGTTCTTTTTGTCCAGGTCCGCGATCAGCGAGTCCATACCGAAGCCGTCGAAGACATCTCCGACGTTCGAGGAAAAGCCTGCGATGTAGTCGATCAAATTGTCGGCCAACCCTTCCGGGTCGGCGGCCAGCTTCGCAAAGTCCCACATTGAGGTGTTGTAGAACGAGTATCCCGATTTCGCGGTCAGGAACGGTTTGAGCGCAACACCCGACTGCTTGCGCTTCTCGAATTCGGTGAGGACCGCTGCTTTGGTCGGGTCGAGGATGCAGTCCAGGCGGCGCAGAATGGTCAGCGGCAGGATCACATCGCCATACTGGTTGGGTTGAAACGGTCCGCGCATCAGGTTCGCGATGCTCCAGATTAGTGCTGCGTTGGTCTTGGCCATCAGTGGTGCGGTCTCCTCGATAAGTGCGTTTGCGTTGAAAGTTACCCCCACGTGGGTTCCGGCGCGGGAGGTGTCGAGCCGCGAGCGCGGCAGTTCAGTCGAGGGTTGAGCCTGGTTCTTGGTCGGTATCACGTTCACACAGGAGGTTGCGGTGTCCTACTCGGCGATCCTGTAGGCCAAGGTTGACAGCGCGGCAGGCGAAGACCAGCGGCGCGACGACGTAGAACCCTGTCACCCAGAAGAGCTGCCCTCGGCTCCCGGTGATCCCTTAGGTTTGGTCACTTTGCGGTAAGCGCTGCTCGTTGGGCGGCCTTTGGCATGTTGGCGAAGCGGGGGTGTAATCGAAGAGTGATTCTTTCCGTGTCGGTGACCGTGGGCATACTTGGCTCCAGTGCAGCGACCGTCGTCAGGCGTCGCATTCCGGCGACACCGATTCGGAGGTCCTACGGGGATGCACCGGCCGGTAACGACGATCGGAGAGACGTGGCAGAAGAGACAGAGCCTGGCGATACAGGTCAGGCTGGAGAGGCCTCTTACCTGTTAGCGCAGGTACGAGAGTCCTTCGGCCGCGTGGTCTACAGCCACAAAACCCGTGAAAAGCAGGCCGACATTTGCTTCACGAAGCACCGGTGGCAGCAGGGCATCCTTATCGCCCTCACGGCTGTTAGCTCCGGCACCTTCCTGGTCGCGGTGGTCGGCCTATTCGGGGACCCAGCACTCACCAGTCTGGTTACATCGTTCATCGCGCTCCTGGTCACCTGGATCAGCCTTGGTGCCAAAAATTTCAGGTTCGCGGACGAATCCGACGCCCATCGCGGCGTCGCCTCCCGGCTGTGGGACATCCGTGAGTCCTACATCTCCCTAATTTCCGACCTGATGTCCGGCGGTATCTCCGATGAACTGGCTAGGTCTCGGCGCGACGAGCTTCAGGAGGCCACCCGTGGCGCTTACGCCGATGCTCCCAGGACGACCCCGAAGGCATACACACGGGCACAAGAAGGACTCAAGCACAACGAGGAGATGACCTTCGCTGACCACGAGATCGACCTGTTCCTCCCCGAAGCGCTTCGTCTCAATCGGGAGCCACGATCGTGAAGACATCGGAAATTTTTGACGCGTTGCTTGCGAACCTTAAAGTTGGCGACACGGCAACGACAGTGGGAGCTCGCAGAGACGAAATTACGAAGTCGTTGAACAAGGACTTCCGGTCCAAAGACGGTGACACCACCCACAAGTTGATGGTCGGGTCCTACGGCCGGCACACCGCCATCAAGGGTGTCTCCGATCTCGACATGATCTATATCCTCCCCTCCGATATCCGGGCCAATTACAACACTGAGTCAGGCCCCCGGAGGGTGCTCGAGCGCGTCCGGGACGACCTGAAAGCTCGATACTCGAACACCGACATCCGTGTCGATCAGTGCGTTGTGCGCGTGCAATTCACGAGTAACGCTTTCAAGTTTGAGGTGCAGCCGGCGTTCGAGAACTCTGATGGCAGTTTCGATTACCCGGACACATCCGCGGAGAGTTGGAAGGTCACCAAGCCTCGCGCCGAGATCGAGGCCACAAAGGCGTGCAACGACCGCACCTCGACGAATATGCGCCATCTTGCGAGGATGGCCCGAGCGTGGAAGAACGCCAACGGTGTAGGTATCGGCGGGCTGCTCATCGACACACTGGTGCATCGGTTCTTCGCCCAGACCAGTGACTACGACTCGGCTGGGACCGGATCGTTCGACTTGATGGTCCGCGACTTCTTCTTCTTCCTCAAGGAGGAGCCGGACAAGGACTTCTACCTGGCGCTGGGCAGCAATCAGCGGGTGAAAGTCAAGGCGCGATTTCAGCCCAAAGCCAAGAAGGCGTATAGACGCTGCCTTCAGGCGATCATTGATGAGGGCAAGGCCTCGGCGAACAAAAAGTGGCGCGAGGTCTTTGGAACATCGGTGCCGCTCAAGACCGTCGTCGAGTCGGCTCGCTCTTTCGACAACACCGAAGAGTTTATCGAACAGAAGTACCCTGTCGACGTCCAGTACACGCTCGCAATCGACTGCACCGTCACTCAAAACGGCTGGCGTCCGGCCTCCCTGCGCGAGATGCTCCACGCCAAGTCTCTGCTCTTGCCCAATAAGGAATTGGACTTCACCATCGTCGATTGCAACGTTCCAGGTTCATATGATGTCCGTTGGAAAGTGCTCAACCAAGGTGAGGAAGCCGAGCGTCGGAACAGAATTCGTGGGCAGATCGTCGAGCCGAACCGCGTGACCGGCAGGGGCGAACGCACCTCCTTCCGCGGCGAGCATGTGGTCGAATGCTATGTCGTACAGGATGGAGTAGTGGTCGCACGGGACCGCATCGACGTGCCGATCGGCGCGACGGCTGGTACTTCCACCTAGTCGATACCGCCTTTACGTGCGGGTGACCGGCGGTCCGATAAGGCAGTCTTCGATCAGACCGGACCACCGACGTGCTCCTTTATCGCTAACGACATTCATTGCCGATAATATAGATTATGTCAGGTTGCAGTCGAAAGTCATTGTCATGCAACGTATGTCAATCCTACCTGCTGGCGCGACCGCCTGCCGGACGTGATCTAGAAGTACCGCGGATCCGCCGTTGTGAAGCAGTTCCGTTTCGTGTTGCAAGCCGCGGTGCTGTTGCTCGAGATGGTTCGGATGCCAGCGGCGCGGGCATTCGTCGCCGATGCCCCCGAATCCGTTGTCTCCGATGCTTGCCACTGCTGGGCCGCTCCCGTCCGGACCGGCCTGGGTGTGGGAATGGAAGTGGGATGGCCAACGTGGGGTCAGCGTTGTCGACGGCGCATCGCGGGTGAAGCTGTTCTCGCGCAACGGAAACGACATATCCGCCTCGTTCCCGGATGTGGCGTCGGCGTTGTCGGATACGACGGCGGGGCGATCGATGATCCTTGACGGTGAGTTGGTGGCCCTGGATTCGGGCGGTCGGCCCGATTTCGGGTTGCTGCAACGCCGAATGCATGTCGCGCGGCCGTCGGCGGCGTTGCTGCGGTCGACCCCGGTGACGTATTTCGTCTTCGATGTCCTCGACGTCGACGGCGAATCGGTCCGGACGCTTCCCTACACGCAGCGCCGTGCGCTGCTCGAGGGTCTCGGCGTGGCAGACGGGCGGCGAGTGCAGGTGCCGCCGACTATGACGGGAATCGACGGCGAGACGTTGATGGGCATTGCCGCCGACAACGGTATCGAGGGGGTCGTGGCGAAGAAGGCTGAGTCGGTGTACCGATCGGGGATCCGGTCGCCGTCGTGGATCAAGGTACCGATCCGGAACACACGCGAAGGCGTGATTTGCGGATGGGTTCCGACGGGCGGCCGCGCTGGCGGGACACTGGCGGCGCTGCTCCTCGGAGCGTACGACGAGGCGGGCGAGTTGGTCTACATCGGTCGTGTGGGAACGGGTTTCACTGATCGGATGCGCCGGGAGCTGCGGAGCGCGCTTGCTGATCGCACTCGTTCGGACAGTGCGCTGCACGGTCCGGTTCCGCGCGCCGACACGGTCGGGGTGTCGTGGGTGGCACCGGAATTGGTGGCGACCGTGGAATATCGCGAACAATCGGCAACGGGGCGTTTACGGCATCCCGCATTCAAAGGAATCCGATCCGATATCGCTCCCCGCGATGTCGTGACTTGAAAGGGTGCAGCTCATCGCCACATTCGTTGGTTACGCTGGCCGGGTATCCGAGTCCGTAGGCATTGTGTGTGATCGAAAGGTTTTTCGGCTGTGGCCAAACGAGTGACAACCCAATTGGTGGACGATATCGACGGGTCGGTCATCGACGACGAATCCGGCGAAACGATCGAATTCGCGGTCAACGGTGTCGAGTATGTGATCGACCTGAAAGCGAAGAACGCCACCGAGTTTCACAGGAAGCTCGACTACTACATCGAGCATTCGACGCGGGTCGGTGGCCGCAAGCGTAAGCCCTCCCCCGCCGGCGCGGCGACGCCCGCGAAGACCGGGACACCGGCCACGCGTGATCCGGCGCAGACACGCGCGATCCGGCAGTGGGCGGCCGACGAGGGTTACGAGATCAGCGATCGCGGTCGGATCCCCGCTGCGATCGAAGAGGCGTACAACTCAGCCCACTGAGTACCGCGACCCTGTCGGTGGTCGGCCCTACAGTGTCGCGTGTGAGCGAGTGCGAGTCCGTCGACGCGGCTGCGGTGCCCAATAACGTGCTCGACGAGCTCGCCGAGGTTCTGATCGACAGGCTCGATCAACTACTCGATCGGTTGACCGACCGGGCGTTGGCCGCGCCGACACCAGGGTCGGCTGCGTGGGAGTCGGAGTGGAGCATCCGCAATACGGAGACCGGCCGCGCCCGTGAACGCGAACGCTCTCGGATTCGCGCCGAATTGGTACGACGAGCAGGTGCCGGCCTCGGCACAGTCGGCTCCGCTCCCCCGGTTGCTTCGCCGCCCCTCGCCGATTCGGTGCCCCGATCACGCAGAGTGCGTGCAGCTCGTCGTCGCGTCGACGAGGCACAGCTCGCGTTCTTCTGAGATCAGCTGTTCAATTGCTTTCTTGCTGCTCTCGCGGACTGGTGTGGCGAGTTCGTGCGCACCTTCTGTGTCATCGCGCTAATTCGAGGCGGTCGCTGTCACCGTAGGTGGAAGCGCATCGACCATGGCGGCTACTTCGGCGTCCGATAGATCTTGGTCTGCGTCGGGCGGGGCGGAAATCATCTTTCGCAGGCGGTCAGGCTGAAAGGTGCTTTCGAGGAGCTCTACGGCACGGTAGATGACGGTTTCTTCGATGTGTTGGACGTGGTCGATGAGCCAGCCTTGAATTTCGTCTGGTCCCTCGACGTGGGGGCCGAAAAGGCGTCTTAACGCCTCAGGCTTGTACCCCCAGTCGATCAGCTCGGTAGCTGTGAACCAGCGGCCGGTGGGTCCGGGGGCCCAGTCTTCGTGGCCGTAGTGCGGGTCCGCCTCGTTGGTTGGACCTGGTTGTTCATCACGGGCAGGGTCTTTGGCGTCGTCGGGGATCCTGGTATCCGACATTGTGGTCTCTCCTTGTTCGATCTTCTCTGGTGTGGCGTTTCTGTCGTAGCCCATGGGTCCCCTCGTCTTCTGCGCTCGCGGTTGATGGTGTCTGCCGGCACCTCTACCGGCTGGCGTTGTCCAGGCGGTAGTTCGCGACTTTCCAACCGTGGTCCGTGCGTTCGAGGTCGACGGTGGCCGTGTATGCGGTGTACGGGGTGATCTCGCCGCTGGTGTGCTGCACGGTCTGCGAGATCACAACTGGGACAGTGGCTTTGCCGGTGCCTATGGAGGGCTCGCCGTCGAGTGTGGTGATTGCGGTGACGATGTCGCTGCTGCGGGACCACGCGGACCACTCCGACATCGGTTGCGGCGCTGGAATCGGGCGTGCTGCGGCCGCGGTGGCCATCGGCCCTGTGAGGTTGTCTCGCTGCTCGTGCAGGGCTTCCCACGGTGAATCCTGTACTGCTGGTTGCCATGTGTACACACCGGACATGACGGACGTTGCTACTCCGGCCGGGTCCGTGGCCGAGGGGTCGATGGCAATTCCGGCGTCGGTGCCCGCACGCGGGGGTGTGTCCGAACCACGTGAGAAGAACACGATTGCGGCGGCTATGGTCACCGCGCCGACGATGCCGAAGCACGCGAGAACGATTGTCGCTGTGCGGTTCATCTCGAGCGTTCCTGGGAATCGAGTGCATCGGCTGGATCGGTGTCGGAAATTTGTCCCAGTGCAGCGGCTTTGGCGATGACTTCGAGCCAGCCGGTGACGGGTCCGTGGGTGTCGGTGCGGTCGAGGATGTGTGCCATGTCTGTGCTCCTTCGATTCGATGATGGTCAGTGTCGCAACGGGTACCGACACATCTGCGCGGGTCGGCGGTTGCTCTATCCGAGGATGTTGACTCCCGCAGCGGCGAACACGCTGACAGTCCAGATCGCCCACATCGCCAGGAGAGTCGATGCCACAGCGATTGCTTTCTTCAGGGCGGTGACCGTCCAGTTCCTACCCCGCATGTAGTCGATTCCGACCGCCAACACACTCCCGATAGCCAGGGCGACGGTGACCACGATGATCGCCCACCATCCCTGGCCGAGGGCGTCCTCTGTTGCTTCGAGGCGGCCGGCGTTCTCTTCGATGGTGTCTGCGGACGGTAGGACCCAATTCGCTACGGGAACGGACCAGGCCAGCCAGATGACGACTGCGGTCACGGCGAGCGCGACGAGCGCTCGGTGCACGTCGTGGGGTCCCAATTCGTATGCCGTGCGGTGGGGTGTGCTGGTGGCCATGGCCGTTGTCTCCTTCGGTCGTGCGTGGTCGGTGAGGGCTATCGAGCCAGGTCGTAATCGGATGCGGTGGCGGTGATGGTGGCGACGTAGTTCTGGGTCTCCGAGTAGGGCGGGATGCCGCCGAACTGTTGGACCGCTCCGGGGCCGGCGTTGTATCCGGCGAGCATCAGTTCGACGGGATCGCCGGTGATGGCACCGGATTCGATACCCGGTCGCAGGGTGTCTGCGACCGAGCAGTTGTAGCGTCCCTGCGCCATGACGGCGTCGCCGATGTCGTTGGGATCCCCCTCCCCCGCTGCCCCGGTGACGACGCCCTTGTCATCGACGGGGAAACCGAACGACGCCCACGTGCCGGGTAGGAACTGCGCATACCCTTCGGCACCGGCCGGGCTGGTCAGGCCCGGTGTGAAGCCGGATTCCTGTTTGAGCTGAGCGGCGAGGATCGCGGGTGAGAGCTCGCGGCACTGCGCGGCCGAGAGGGCGAGCCACGGCTCGAACTCGGGAGGGATCTGGCCGGCGGCGAGGTTCGCGTGATCACCGAGACCGGCACCGGGTGCGGTGGTGCAGTTGCCTGTGGCTTTCGGTGCCGATCCGCCGCCGCCTGGGACGGGCCCGTAGGTCTGGCCGGGTGCCGGTGCGCCGTGGCCGACTGTGGTGACGTGGACGTGGTCGAAGTGGTTCTGGGTGGGAGACCCCCTGTCCTCCATGGTGTTCGGTTCACCTTGGGAGGGGATGTATTCCTGTCGCCAGATCATGTATTCGATCTGGAGGTAGTCGCGGTTCGCCCACAGGTAGTCCTTCACCTGGTCGCCGAGTGCTTTTCCTTCCTCGGAGGACCAGTTGTCAATCATGATGTCGGCTGCGCGTCCGGAGGGGTGATCGTCGAATCCCCCACCGTCGGCGCGCCACCCACCGATGCGCGTGATCTGCGGGAACTTGGCGTGGATGGCGCGGGCGACGCGGACGGTGTCGACCTGGAAGTGCTCTTCGGAGCCGACATTGGCGGGCAGCGCTGCCATCTCCGCGGTGCCGCCGTTCGGGGCGGGCGAGGTCGGTGCGGTCGTCGACGGCGTCGGCAGTGGACTCTGACCGGTCTGCCCGCTGCCGGGTTCGGCGGCGGCTTCGTAGAACGGCTGCGGGTCGATCGCGTTGTCGGGTGACCAGGGGCCGGTGTGGTACTCGAAGTGCAGGTGCGCGCCGGTGGTGTCGCCGTTGTTGCCTTCGTCGGCGATGTGCTGACCGGCGGTGACGTGCTCGCCAGGCTTGACCAGGACACCGTCGGGGAACATGTGCCCGTAGACGGTGGAGACGATCTGGCCGTCGATGTTGTGTTCGAGGACGATCCACATCCCGAACCCGTCGGCGGGTCCGGCTTGCGTGACGGTGCCGTCGGCGTAGGCGTAGATCGGTGTGCCGACGGGACCGGCGAGGTCGATGCCCTTGTGCATCGTTCCCCACCGTGACCCGAACGGGCTCGTCAGCTGTGCTTCGGAGGTCTTCATCGGCTTGGAGAAGGACCCGGCCGGAACACCACCAGCAGCCGCGGAGATACCTTTCCCGGGAATGCAGTTGGTGGGTACTTCTTCTCGGACGCCGGTGGTGACGAACAGGACCACGAACAGCGACAGTGCGAGCACCACGCTCAGCGCGATCGCGCCGCCCTTCTTCACAGCGCAGCCGCCCCGAACGAGTGCGAGCCGTAGGATTGGGTGGTGATCGAGCGCGGCGAGCAGGCGGCGAGTCGTTCGGTGAGAGTGCGGTTCTCGCTGCGGAGCCGCCCGATCTCGGCTTCGGCCGCCCGTAGCTTCGCGGCGACGTCATCGGACGCCGGGGACCGGGAGGATCCGAACTTGTCCTTGACCCACCGTGTCACGGTGTTCTCGTGCGCTCCGATCGCTCGAGCAAGGACTGCAACACATTCGGCGCGCGAGGCGTAGTTCTGGCGAGACTTCTCGTACTCGGTCAATACCCATTGCCGGGTCTCGGCGGGGAACTCGGCTCGCCGATGATCGCGGGGATCGTCGGCGCGCATCACCGCGCACCGACCAGTTCGGAGTCGTTGCCGTAGGCATCTGCACCGTCGAGTTCGTGGTGCTGGCCGGCGAAGTACTCCGCGAAGCGGGCGTTGGTGTCGTGGACTCCGGTGTCGTATTCGACGTCGGTGAGGATGGTCTGGATGGGGATGCCGGGGGTGTTGTCCTTGGCGACCTTGATCAGGAACTTCCCGCGGCCGATCGGGTTGCGGACGGTGCGGCGTTCGGATCCGCGTAGCGCTGCCCCTCGTGACCAGGAGGTGACCATGCCCGCTTCGGCGTCGGTGAACTTCAGCTCCCCCGAGAGGCGCTCGACCTCACCGATCGGCAGGCCGCCGCACACGACCATGCCGGCGCGGTCGATGAAGCCCTTCGCGGTCTTGATATCGGCTTCGGTGGGCAGGGTTTCAAGGTCGCGGCCGGTGTGGGTGATCATCAGCAGCCCGGTCGCGTCGGTGCGGTTGAGGCGGGTGATCTCGTTGACGCGGGCGACCATGCCCGGTCCGGCACCGATGACCTGCCACAGCTCGTCGAGGGCCATCAGGAACAGGCGTTGACGGTCCAGGCCTGCGTCGGCGAGCAGGTGCGCCGCTTCCACGGTGCCGTAGGCGTCGGCCCAGCAGGAGAGCATCACGGCCGCTTTGAGGGTGGTGTCGCCGCGGTCGAGGGAGGAGACGTCGATGCAGATCATCGGTGCGTCGAGGTCGATCGGTTCGGTGGTGTGGTCGGCGAAGATGTCCCCGAGTGGCCCTGAGGTCAGTGCGCCGAGGGCCTGCATCAGTTCGGTGATGGCCTCGCGGTAGCCGTCACGATCGGTCTTGTACGCCGCTTGGAGCATGGCCGGTGATCCGGCGTCGATGCGGGCGTAGAGGTCTTTGAGCAGCGGCGGGTGGGTGTAGGAGAATCCGCCGTCGGCGTACAGCTCGCGCAGCGCGATCCCGATCAAGGAATTCTCGAAGGCCTTCACCGAGTGGGTGTCGTAGCGGATCAGCTCGACCAAGGCGCAGACGGCGTTGATCTGACGGGTGGAGATGGTGATGGTGGCGACGTCGATCAGCTCGTCGAGCTCGGCGATCCGGGCTGGGTCGGTGGCTTCGTCGCGGGCGGCGATCGCGCGGACGACGGCCTGCCCGAGGGCCCCGGCGGCGAGCGGGTTGAGGTGCCCGCCGCCGTGCCCGAGGGTGATCACCTGCCCGCCGAGCAGGCGGGTGAGCTTGACGTATTCGCCTTTGATGTCGCCGGCGACAATGGGGGTCTGTCCCCATCCGCACGCCCCGAGGAGGATCTTGCGGATCAGCGTCGACTTCCCCAGGCCTGGCAGGGACAGGACGAACATCGAGGGGTTTCCGATGAGCTTGTCGCGGAAATACGCGAACGGATCGCACGAGACGGCGTTGCCGGTGATGGCGTGCTGACCGACGATGGTCCCCGACGAGGGCGCGGCCGCGCCGATCGCCCACGGGTTGAGCCCGCACATCTGCACCGAGGTCGCTTCGTACTCGATCGGGGCCGGGACGGTCGACATTCGGCCACCACCGGCACCCTTGAGCCCGCGTGTGGTCGAGGACAACGACTCCCGCCACAACTGGTCCGAGGCGGCCTCTTGAATGAAGGCTTGGTTGCTGACCGGGTTCTCGTTGCGCCACCGAGTCAGGCCGATGCCGCGTCGCGAGAGCTTGTAGGGCTCTTCGGCGTCACCGGTCGCGACGGCTGCGGCGAGCGCGGCGTAGTCGGTGTCGCCGATGATCCAGCGGACGAACGCCGACGGCTGCGCAGTGTCGGTCTCGAAGTGCAGGTCGCCATCGCTGTATCCCGAGTCGGGTCGGTCGGCGGTCATGGTCATCGTCGGGAGTCTCTTTCTCACGCAGGGGTATGGGCCGGTGTGGGCGAACAGCGTCTAGCTGCGGCGCACCAGGATCGAGGTCGAGATCTGATCGGGCAGCAGCACACCCACACCGAGACCGGCGACGAACGCGGCATCCTGGAAGGCGAACGCGCGGCGCAGCCGCAGCCGGGAGCGGGCAGCGAGTGATTCGGTGACGGCGGCGGCGTTGGCGATCTCGTCGACCGAGCCGACGGTGATCGTCAGCAGCGCCGAATAGCGTTCGTATCCGGCTCCGGAGACCATTTCCCGGCGTGCCTGCTCGGCGATCTCGTGGCGCTTCTCCGACCCGGCGGAGGTGATCTTGTTGCCGCGAGAATTGATCGCGTGCAGCGCGTCTCGGTGCTGCTTGTCGACCTTCTTCGCGGCGTCCCCGGCGGTGTAGGGGCGGTAGACGAGAGTGAGGCGCTTGCGCGGGAGGTCGTCGTGCGGCTGCAGCAACGGTTTGAGGACGGTGTCTGTGAACACCGATTCCGGAGGCGCGGCCATCTCCCAGACGACCGAGACGCCACCGTCGTGGCGGTAGTGACCCCACTCGGTCTTCGCACGTCCCGGTCCGGCGTCGTCCCAGTCGACACCGTGCTCTTCGCCGGAGATCTCGAGTTCCTCGAAGTCGTTCTCGGTCGACGGGTTGTAGGAGCGGTGCACGGCCGCGGTGATCTCGGCGGCGGTCATCGGCTGGGCATCGATCCCGGCACCGGAGAGTGACTCGTACAGATCCGGCAGACGACGGGCCAGCTCGGTGGCCATCTCCTCGGGGTCCTTCTGCCGCTCTTTGGTGGTGGCGCGGAAGGTGATCGACAACCGCGCGAGGGTGCGGTGGCGACCGGACGGCATCCGGACGGCGGACTGCTGGACGAACGTCGCCGCCAACGGCGGTGCGGCGTCGACGAGTTCGTGTTCTGCTCGCCGCGCCAGCCGCAGCCCGGTGGCGGGAATGTTCTCCACCACCACCACCGCGCCGACGATGTCGCCGGGCAGGCCGAGATCGGCGAGGTAGACACCCCAGTCGGCGGTGTAGAGATCCTTGTCGCGCTGAACGATTGCTTCGTCACCGCCGGGGAGGGCGTCGAAGACGACGGTGTAGCGGTGATCGTCGGGGTTGTGGATCATTCCGAATTCGTTGCCGTGCCGGTCGATTCCCATGTAGACCTTGGTGCGGGCGAGCAGTCCGGGGAGTTTGTATCGGCCACCGGGGATCCTCGAGTGCGGTCCTGCGTGGTATTCGGTGGACTTGTCGACGTGCTTGCGGCGAAACCATTGCATTCTCAGTTGTCCTGTCTCGTAGAGGGTTCGGCCGTTCGGCGCGATGACCAGCGGGGTGAGGATCACTGCGCCGACACCCATCAACGCGAGTCCGAAGAGGACGTTTCCGAAGATCAGGACCGCGAACGAGACCGCGAAAAATCCTGCGCCGTAGGCGATTACCTTCGTAGGTAGGCCGAACGCGAACGTGCTCTGCGGCCGGTTGCCGGCCGAGTAGATCGGCGGCTCGTACGGCGCTTCGAGCTGTGTGGTCATCGTTGGATCCGTCCGTGGTAGTTGCCGACTGCACCTTCTGCAGCGGAGCCGAGGGTGTTCGAGATCGAGCCTGCGGTGCGGCCGGCGTTGCCTGCGGCTTTGAGTGCCCCGGCTGCCCCACGCAGGCCTGCCGAGGATGCGGTGCGTCCTGCCGAACCGACGGCCGAGCCGACTCTGCGGGCTGCACCCATCGGCCCGGACGATGCACCTGCGTGGGAGGGACTCGATCCCCCGTTGTAGCGGCCCTGAAATCCGGGGGTGGAACGTGCGCCGGTGCCGTTCCCACCCGAGGACCCACCTTTGCCGCCGCCACCGGAGGATCCGGCGACGGTGTTGGCCGCTGCCCCGAGGGCACGCGACCCGGCCCTAGCGGTACTGCCCATCACCGCGCCACCGGCTGAGCTGACCTGTCCGACTTCGCGGCCACCGGCGGAGATGGTTTCCGCTGCGGGAGCGACGATCTTGACCAAGGTGGGCAGGGAGAACCCGACGACGGCCAGCAGGATCGAGCCGATGATGACCGTGGCGATCTGATCCGAGCTCGACGCCGAGGATGCCCAGAACGCGAACAGATACAGCAGCGTCGCTACCGGCTTGAACAGCAGCGCGCCGAGAGTGAACGCGATCATCGACTTGTAGGAGCTACGCCCGGTGCCGGTGGCCGACGCTGCGGCGGCGAGCGGGATGACGGCGACGACGACGCACAGCACGGCCTCACGGATCAGCAGTGCGATGAGCTGGGCAACCGAACCGAGGAACGCGAACCCGGCGCAGGCGAGAGCGAGTATCGGGCCGAGGCCGGTCTTGTCGTCGAACGCGGTGATGGCGGTGATCTTTTCGTTCAGATCGCCGCCGACGAACTTCTCGAGCGCGTAGGCCGAGGCGACGTCTCCGACTTGGTGGAACATCAACACCAGGATCGGCAGCAGCGAGACAGTGATGACCGTGCGGACCAGCATGCTGGCTGTTTCGGTGGCTCCTTCCATCACTGCTTGTTTGCGGGCGATGGCGAGTTTGGTCATCGCGATGACGATCGAGGCGAACAAGGCGACGAGGGTGAATCCGGTGATGATGTTGCGTAGCCCCGACATGGCGTTCTCGGCGGCGAGTCCTGGTATGCCCGAGGACATCCAGAAGGTCATGACGGTGCGGAATGCCTGGCTGTTGCCTTCCATCACGGCTTTGGTGAAGTCACCGACGGGGTCACCCCAGAACGCGGACGATGCGGAGGAGACGGCAGTGGAGATCGCGTCACCGGGATTGTCCTCGAACGAGTTGGAGAGGCAGAACACCTGAGGGAGTGCGTCACCGGTCACGCTGTTGAGTTGGTCACCGATCCAGGTCGAGTCCTCGCGCGCCTTGTCCAGGCATTCCCGGCGATCCTTCTGAAAGTCGTTGCCTTGGTTGGCGATATCTGCGATTCCAGGAACGGGCGGTGGGTCCTGGGCGTACGCGACGGCGTTGCTTCCCGCGATGATCCCGACGGTGACCACCGCGAGAAGAAGGAACCGAATCGCACCGCGTCGGATTCGCTCGAAGACGTTCGGGCGCGTCACGCGAAGCTCCAGGGAGTGAAGGAACTGATGTCGGTGATGTCGGTGTCGGTGGCGACGGAGCGTTTGTCGAGCCGGCTCCTCCAGGTACCGCCGTCGTAGAACATCGACGTGCGCAGGACTGTGTAGACAGGGGTGGTGCGGCGTTGCCCGTTGTCGTCGATGGGAACTTCGATGGCGAATTCGACTGACGCGAAATCAGAAGTGCAACTTCCGATACGGAACGCCACCGGAGCGGGAAAACCAGTGGCGGCGTCTTGACCGGGCGAGTCCCACGCTTCGGCAGCGGCACCGCGATCGAGTTCGTCGGTGTGCACCGTGAGGAGCTCGTAGGCGTCTTTTGCCACCGGACCGGGACCGTACGTCGTTGCCACCCAATTCCACCCGGCCAGGGCTGCCCCCTGGGGAGTCTGTGTGTAACCGGTGGGTACGTTGCCGGTCACCGCGGTGGGTCCGTCTGTGGTCGAGACCAGCAGCGGAAGTGAGGCGGTCTGTTGGATCTGTACTCCGGCCGGTGAGGTGACGGGTGTGTTGGTCGGAGTGCATTCGATCCGCGGTTCCGGAGCGGTCTGTGGCAGCGGCTGCCCGATCGGGTTGTTGGGGACGGTGACCTTGCGGCCGAGTATGTCGACGACGGGTGTGCCGAAACCTCGTTGGCCGTTGCTGCCCGATCCGGACGGGTCGCTGGGCGTGGGTTCGGTGGTCGACGGTGCAGCCGTGGCCGGTGGGGTGTCGTCGTCGTTCATGTTCGGGACGATGAAGACGATCGCACCGACGATTGCGACGACGACGAGCGCCGCAACGCCGATCAGGATGGTGCGGATGCGGCGGCTCATGAGGTGCGCTCCAGGGTGGTGTAGCCGTCGAGGGAGTCCAGTTCGACGGCGTCGATGTTCTCCTCGGCGGTCGGTAGGACGATCCGCCAGTCATCCGATATCCATTGCAGCGCAACCGGGTAGGCATAGAGCTGGGTGTCGGTACCGATGGTTTGGGCGACCGACACTGCCGCTGAGAGCGGGTCGTCGCTGTAGTCGGTGACCTCGAACCCGACGAACTTCGGTGCGGCGTCGGCGGGGACCGATCCGGAGACGGTGACGGCGGTGCGGGCGGCCGCGAATTCGTCGCGGCCCGGTCCGGGTGCGGTGACGGTGTTGACCACGTCCGGCCAGGCGCGGTCGTCGGCGACGGCGAGTGCGGTCTGTCCGTTGATCGCGGCCAGGACAGCGCCTTGCGGGGTTTGTGCGTATCCGCTGCGGTTCACCGATGTTCCGGCGAAGGGCCCGTCGATCCGTGAGGTCGGCACAGACACTCCCGCGACCTCGCGCCAGGTCAGTTCGGCCGGGGCGGAGCGCAGATCGGGTGCTGCGTCCGGGGTGGCGGTAGGGGCGTCGTCGTTGCCGGATCCGCACGCAGCGAGTGCGAGGACGGTCGCCGCTGTCGCGGCGATCCGGAGTGTGCGGGAGACGGTCATCAGGTGAGGCCTTTCGGGTCGAATGTAGTTCGGGTGCAGCGAATGTGGGTTTCTCAGGCGAGGACGGCTTGAGCGATCCCGGATGCGGATCCGATGATGGCGGCGCAGATCAGGATGCGGGCCAGGGTCGCGTCCTCGACCATCTGTGTTCCGGTGGACTTGCGCTGGTTGACGAACACGGCCCCGCACACGAACAGTGCTGCGATGCAGGTGATGATGGCGAACCAGAGCAGCCACGACAGGCCCGTCATGATCGGCTGCCACACCTCGTCGGGCCATTCGACCGGTTCGGTGGGTGGTTGAGCGAGCACGTCGGTCATGGCCATGACACGTTCACCCACCAGGCGCTGAACGAACAGAGCACGGTGATGGCCAGGGCGCCGGTGTGACCGGTCATGCGATCACCGCGCCGATACCTGCGGAGACAGTGCCGACCACGGTCGAGACCAGCAGGACTGTGGTCGCGCGGTCGTGTCGGCTGCAGATGGTCTTGTCGACGGCGACCACACCTCCGCTGATCACCATCGCGCTGATCGAGGCGATGAACACCCCCCACAAGGTCCAGTTCAAGGCGGTCATAGGACGAGCATGTTGACCAGGCCGGCGGCACCACCGATGACAATGGACCCGAACAAGCCGCCGACGAGTTTGCCGGTGGCACCGCCTTGGCCACCGCCGGAGATCTTCTCGTAGGCGAGCATCGCGCCGCAGATCATGATTCCGGCGACGGCGGCGATGATGCAGCCCCACATCAGCCAGGACAGCAGGGTCAAGATCTTCTCCCCGGTGCGGCCGTCCGGTGCTTGGGGGCTGACATCACCGATGTTCTGTGCGAGGAAGGTGGTTGTCGACGCGGCGAGGGTAGTGATCATGGTTGATCTCTTTCTGTGAGGGTGAGTGGTATTGCGGTTCAGTGGCCTGCCGCGATGCGGGCGGCAGCGAAGATTTCCCGCCCGATCACGGCGAGTTCGTGGTGTGGCGTGGTGGTCGAAGGGGCGGGTGCCCGCATCCGCCCGGGTGGGGGTGGGTCGGGCTCGGAGGGTGTCCAGATCGCGAGCTCGTGCTGTCTGTGGGTGCGCAGATCCTCGACGTACGGGATCCGCCAGACCGCCGGGGCTGCGGAGGCGACGACATCGGCCCAGCGGCGCAGGGTCTTCGGGAGTGGGCCTGGTGCGTCGGGAACCAGAGCGAGTCCGAGGAGGGTGCAGCCGCCGGTCAGTCCTGCGGCTGCTTGCAGGAGCAGATCGTGTGCAGCGTCGAGGCCGGCGCGGTCGGTGCGCGCGACGACCACGACGTGCGGGTGCCGGTCGCGGGCGGGCCAGCCCCGGCGGGCGTCGCCCGCCGGGGCCCAGATCTGAGCGAGTGTGCCTGCGCCGGAGCGCCCGTGAGCGGCGAGGAGCCACATCGCGGGCTGGCGACCGTGGACCGATGGTGAGACCGGGTTGTCGTGTATCGGTGCCTGCCGGGATTGCGGTGGTATCCGCAGTCCGGCCGGGGTGACAGATGGTTCGTCGTCTCGGTCGTAGTCACGGCGCTCTGCTGGTTGTGCGGCCATGTCGGGCGCACCTCCTTCTCCGGCGTTCTCGGTCACCGAGTGGTGGTTGGTGAGACGGTGGTTGGCACAGCGGCAGAAACGGTGGGGGTCGCTGTGGTGGCCGCTGTGGTCGTCGTGGCGGTGCCGGTGGTTCCGACGGTGGCGTGGGTAGCGAGGATGCTCCCGGCGCTGCGGACGGTGTCGGTGGTGGCGAACAGGGCCGCGCCTTGTTTGATCACTGCGCCGACTTTGTCGGCGAGGCTTTGATCGCCGGTCAGGTCGGCGGCGAGGGCGACGATCCACCGGACGGTCAGCTCGACGGGGGTTTCACCTTTGGATCCGACCGGAACGCTGTCGTAGGAGCCGTGTTTGGTGGCGGTGTTCCAGTACGAGGTGTCGGTGACGAGCTGCGCGAGACCGGCGTTCTCGTCGATGGTGTTCGACACTTCCTTGAATGCGACGTCGACGGCCGAGTCGATGGTGGCCGGGGGTACGAGCTTGACCGCTGAGGACAGCACTTTGGTGGCGAGTATGCCGAGGGCTGCGGGTGGGTTGGTCAGGCCGACGGTGGCGAGCTGGCCGATCGTCTCGGGGGTGATGACGTCCTTGGCGACGGTGATCGCCGCGCCGATGGCCATACCGGCGATCTTGGTGACCGCACCGACCGCTTCGTCGATCATCTCGTCGGTCGAGGTGGCGGAGGGGTCGGAGTACTTCGCCATCTTCGACAGCACCGTCTCCGACGATGAGTTGACCTCGAATCGTCCTGCCTTGGAGTCGAAGTCGATGTTGTCGTTGATTACCGACGCACCGGTCATCAGGGCAGTGCGTCCGACGGCGGTGGAGACGTCGGTGAGGATCCGGACGGGGTCGCGGGTGTCCATCGAGGACTGTCCGGCGATGGACGCCACCAGCTTGGCCGCGGGTGCGTCGACGGGGGTGTCGCACGCGAGATCGCCTGCGGTGCAGTACGAGGCGACCCGGTCCGACACTGCTCCGAATCCAGCGATCTTCGGTGTCGGTGCGATACCGCCACCTGCGGGGGCGGCTGCGGCGACGGCCGGGGCGAGTTGGACGGTGTCCACGGCTGCGCCGTCGGTTCCCGGTGCCGGTGCGGGGGTCGATCCCCCACCTGCGATGACGTCTTCGCCTTCGGCGCGGGTGGGGTCGGAGAACAGTGCTCCGCCGGCGAGATCGTCGGCAGGTATCGGCCCTTGTCCGGCACCGATAGCGCGCAAGACCTTCGATGCGGCTTCGCCGCCCTGGGAGTAGCCGGAGATGAAGAACTTGGAGTCGGGGCAGCGTGCGGCGATATCGGAGATCATGGTGGTGGTGTTCTCGGCACCGATGTCGACGGACTGGGCGTAGGGAACGGAGCTGCGGTCCCCTGGCTTGCCGCCGAACGATGCCGGATACGGGACGTACTTGCGGTCGAGAGCGGGTCCGTCGCCGGAGTTCGCATCGCGCATCGCCGGGACGGTCAGCCGGGAGAAGAAGCCGGAATCGGTATCGGGTGAGGTGTTTTCGTCGATCTCGGTGGTGCCGGGGACGACGAGGAGTTGGAGCACCGGGCAGTCGCCGTCGGTGCTGGTTCGGCTGGTCGTTGCTGATCCGGACGGGGTGGGTGTGGCGGACGGTTGCGCGGCTGCGACTCCGCTTGCGGAGACCACGATGGTCAGCGCGGCGGTGACGGCGAGCAGGCGCACGGTGTGGCGGCGAACCTGGTCGATGGGTGTGTGCACGGCTTCTCTCTTCTTCGGTGGGATCCAGCGGATATGCCTGGTCTAGGGGGTCAGCGCGGGACGATGGCGGAGATGAGCGTCGTGCCGTCCTGCGCCTTGGTGGTGGTGATCCGTTGGCGACTCATGCGTCCGTCGATGCCGGGTCCGCGCTCGACGACGGTGACGTCGTAGATCCCGGCGTCGATCGGGTCGGCCAGGACACAGAACTCGATATCGGGTTCGAGCTGGTCGATCCCTACCTGGAGGCGCTGCGCGGACGCCATCACCGCATCTGGTGCACCTGCGGCGCGGGCGGCAGCGCCGTCGCGGTCGAAGTAGAAGGCCTTCTCGAACCGCCAGATCGCCGCCGCGCCGGGGTCGGCACTGTCTTCGGTGACCGGGTCACCGTCGGCTTGCCCCCGGCACCAGGTGACATCGGCTGCGGCTGCACCGGCCGCTGCGGGAGCGGTCGAGGTCGGAGCCGTTGTGGTGGTGACGATCTCGTCGGGAAGCAGTGCGGCCGGTGGTTGCGGTTCGTCACCGAATCCGGTGAGCACCAGCACGGTTCCCACTACTCCCCCGATCAGGACCGTGAGTGCGGTGGTGACGGCGACGGCGGCGCGGTGGCGTCGCCACCACGACTGCGGAGGTGAGGGCGCGGTGTAGGGGCCTCCAGCGCGAAGCACGGAGGTCCGTTCGTCGAAGGAGCCGAATCGGTCCGTCGGCGTGGCTACGGGGCCCAGGTCCGGCCGGTTCACGTTGGGGCCGTCTGCAGGACCGTCGAACCAGTCGTCGTCAGGCTCGACGTCGGCGAACTGGTGCTCGGGCAGAACGGTCAGTCTGCGCTCGGTTGGATACGCGGAAGCTGCTGCAGCAGTCTCGGTCTCGGCGATGACAGGCTCAGCGAACCAGTCGTCGGTGCCGTCGACGTCGCCGATGTCGTTGTCGGTGTCGGTGGTGCGGTCTCGAGGTGCCACAACAGGCCTTTCCGAGGGATCGAAGTAGAGGAACGGGGTCGAACCTTCGGATACAGCCCGGCCACCGGGAGTGGTCGGGCTGCACCCGGAGGTCAGACCGCGAGGTTCAGGCCTGCAAGTGCGGCTTTCGCCTGGTCGAGAACCGGAGTGACGGCGGTATTCACCGCGGCGACGGTGTCCGCAACGGCAGGCTGCTCGATGGCTGTCGAGGTGAACTGCTGAACCTGCTCGTAAGCGGGTTCGGTCCACACCTGTGCGTCGTGAACGGCCTGGTCGACGATCGGTGCCGCACTCTGAACCGCGGTGTCGGCGGCCGCGAGCACCTGACGGCCGTTCGAGTCGGCGGCAAGGGTGTCGCGAACTTGTCCCACGGCACCGGGGAGATCGACTGTTGCAGCCGGCGGGACTTCGGGGACGCTGTCGGCGGCCGGGGGAACCACCGCAGGTGCGGGGGCAGGCTCTTCGATGATCTGCTGTTCGCCACCGAGCACTGTGGCACCGAGGACGCCGCCGATGGCCGCGCCTGCGCCGGTCAGGCCCAGCACGATCGGTGCCGACAGAGCAGCGCCGACTCCTGCTCCTGCGAGCGCTGCCGCTCCGGGAACGAAGATGTATCCGATCGGCCCGGCCGGAAGAATAGCGACTGCACCCGCAGTTGTTGCCGCAAATCCGAGTGCGCCACCGATAGCGGCACCGGTTCCGATGATCACTGCGGCCGGGGCCACGGAGGCTGCGAGGCCGACAGCGCCACCGGTGATGACACCGGTCGCGGTACCGGCGGCGATGCGGTCGGCGCGGGGTGCGTCGGCGAATCCGTTGTCCACGAGCCAGTTTCCGCCGTCGGCCTGGAGCGCGGCTCCGGTGTTGTTGAACTGTTCGACCAGGTTTCGGTCGAGCAGGTTCGGGTCGTACGGGACGAGTTCGCCGCCGACGAGGACGTAGCCGTCGGGTGCGTCGATGGGGGCGATGTACTTGCGCTGCACCGTCGGAACGGGCGGCGGGGGCGGCGGAGTTGCTTGCAGTGCGGGCGGTGCCTGGGTTGGTGCGGCCTGCGGCGCGGGAGCAGTCTCGTAGTAGGTGTTCTGGTAGGAGGACTGCTGGTTGCCGGACCGGTAGTCGTCGTAGCTGCGCCACTGGGACTGCTGCACCTGAGGTGAGGCCTGGTAGCCGGGCAGGAACTGGCGTTCCTGGGTCGGGGCCGGCGGCGGCGCGACCGGGGTGGTGTCGGTGGTTCCGGACTGTGCTGTGTCGGGTGCGGTCACGAAGTCCTGTGGGGCGGCGTGGGCGGTGGCGGTGCCCCATGCCAGTGCGACGGCGACCGGTACGGCAGTGAGAACGAGTGCCCGTTCTCTGCGGCGGCGGTGACGCCCGCCGATTCCTTGCTGAGGAGACATGTGCGGTGATGCCTTTCGTAAGACGCTGCGGTGCAGCGGTATTGGATGGGGTGTCAGAAGTGGTTGATGGTGGAACCACCACCGTCCGCGCTGGGGAACGACCGAAAACGAGGGTCAGCCTTCGGGTGATCCCTCAACGCAGACGACAGGTGATGCCTTGGTGTGGATGCCAGCACGCGTTCGTTGCGAACTGGCATCCACGAGCTGTCAGCCCAGGAGGCCGAGCCAGAACCAGAGCTGCGAGAAGATCCAAGGCATCGGGCGTATTCCTTTCTGTCAGTGAGGGGTTGAGGGATTTGTTCGATGTCCCGGCGGGGTCGCCCAGTTCGGCACACGATGAGGTAGAAGCGTCACCGTGCGACCCTCACGCCGGTCCACCAAATGAGCTACCGCGTTTGTCTCAGGAGTCGGACTGTCGCTGTAGCTCACGATTGGGGTTAGGCGGCGTCTCCGAAGATGTCCGGTCGGTCGCTGAACGCGACTTGCCGCCCGGGGGTGTGAGTCGGGGTAATCCAACTGGGCTTACGGAACGCTGGGTCGGAATCCGTCCACTCGCCGAGCAGCTCGCCGGTCTCTTCACACAGAAGTTGGTGCGTGGAATGGGGCGACGAGGTCAATGAGCACACAGCGAGGCCGGAAACTCGATCGTTGATCGCAGGGCACGGACTCTGCGCGTGCCATACAGTTTCGGTGTGTAACGATTCTTGCGATGCAGGAGATTGCATAACTGTCTCCGATCCGATTGCGGTTCGTATACATCCGCATAGGCTGGGAGAGCCACAACGGATACACCTATGCCCTCGAAAGAGGTCAAGGTGTTTCTAGGTGGAGGGGACTCCGGATGCGTTTCGAGACGGCAATCACGGCGCATCTGGAGTCTGCTACTTCTTCAATGGCATTGTCAGGGTGGAATTCTCACTTTCGAGTGGCGGTTGCACATGCGATCTATGCTGCTCGCCGACACTGCTGCTGCAGGCCGGTTTGAGTGCCGGTTTCGAGTGGATCGAAACTCTAGAAAGCCATCGCGCGAATTGACCAGGCGCGCCGAAGACGCCGCATCGTTCCGCCTTGTGGCGGTCGATCGGCTGACATTCGACTGGTAGTGCACCGGAATCACAACCCCCGTCAATGGCTCCCGTTGGCGAGCAGCACAAAGTGCGCTCATGCATCGATCGCTGTCGAACAACTCAGACGGCGAGAATGCCTCCACGGAGGAGGTGCAAGCGTTAGCTAACCATGCATCAAAGCTCGTGGCAACTGTTCGCATCATGACCTCTACTGATCTCGCCGGGTTCGACCCTACAACGCGATGCTACGTTAACACACACCAGTTAACACGTACAGGTGTCGCTGAAGTGCATGGGAGGGCCATCGATGTCCATAGGATCGAACGAACAGGAGTCGGAAGCATCAGGAGTCAAAGACGTGTCCAGGAGTGGTGTGAGGCTCTTCAGTGGCGCTCGACTCCGGCAATTTCGGGAGCGAAAGAAGCTCTCCGTGGACGACCTGGCCGGCCTCTCGGGGGTGTCTCGTCAAGCGATCTCGACATGGGAGACGGGCCGCGCTCAGCCAACGCCCGGGCCCCTACTCCGTGTTGCAGCCGCTTTGCAGACGACAGTGCCCGATCTCGTCCCAATCCCATCGGGCGAAGTCACTATCAGCGACCTCAGAGTGAGAGTCGGACTCACCCAGGGTGAAGCCGCAAGTGGGCTGGGAATATCGGCGACGCTGCTGGTTGATATCGAGCGCGGGCGGAAGCCGCTCAACGACTCGAGGGTCGATGCCTTGGCAGACCTCTACCAAGTGCCGGTCGACGAGATTCGGTCTGCATGGCAACGAGCGATCGACACGCGCGAAGCGCGACTGAAAACCCTCTAGATATCCTCTCCAGGATTTCTCACCCCTATCTCGAGCCCTTGCGGCGTGTCTCGACCGAACCTGGTGCAATCGGTGTTATTCATATCCCTATGCCTAGCACCGCGAAGCGCCACCGCGACCGGAAGAAGTCCTCTCTGTTCGTAGAGATCGATCCTGCCGTTGTGGACCGCGTTACCGCGGAAGCAGCAAAACGCGGCGTCAACAAGTGGGAGATCGTGGAAGCGGCTCTCGGCCTTGGGCTCGAGCGCCTGACGCCGGTCAAGGAGCCCTACAGTTTGGATCTCCATGGCTTGGACAAGACCGCATGACGCAGGTGCAGGGCGACCGGAAATCTCGAAAGGACGGTGGTGACTGCTACTGACGTGGATTTGACGAGTCATGTTGCTGGTCAATGTGACTCGATGCAATCGAACTGAATCCGCAGTGAAGCAGACAGCCTAGAAATAGAAAAACCCCTGGCGGCAGGGCCAGGGGATTTCTAAGTTGTCGAGGAATCGAGTTGGTAGCTCGGAACCTCTGCTCTTCTGCTTATCCCCGAAGGGACTGTCTTGCTGGACAGGTCTCAGGGTACATCGCGCCCTGACATAGGTACAAGATCTAACGTTCGTGTCGGCCCATCGAAGTTGACACCCGACAACGTGTGGAGACGTCTGTCTCCGCTGGTAACCGCGCGTCGGTCCATGCGAGTCTGGAGTGCCGCCAGCGGTAAGTTCGATACCTCGCGGCCCCTGACGAAGCACCTTCCCTCCGTGCCGGCCGCACTGCCGATCTATGCGCGCGGCCGCACAAGTCTGCTAGCGCTGGACTTCGACGCCAAACACCACACGCCGGAGCAGGTCGACGCCGATGTCGAACGTGCCTTGGGATGGCTCCACGAATGCGGCGCGCGCACCGTTACCGACCGCTCGACGAGCGGCGGCCGCCACGTCCTGGTGCCCATGGCCACCGACATTCCTCTGCGCGTCGACGACATCAAGATGGTGATGCAGCTGCTCACTGCCCGCCTGGTCACCCTGGACGCCACTCCGATGCTCAACGCGAATTGGGGATGCATCACTCCCCCCGGCTCACCGTGCCGCGAGGGCGGGTACCGCGTCCTCGACGGCACCCTCGACGACGCGATCGACGCCTTCACTGTTCGCTCCGACCGTGGCATCGTCGCGCGCCTGATCGCTCTGCTGGGCGGTGCAACCACTCCTCGGCATCGAACCCCCACGGCCGCTGTCGCCGCCTCCCTGACCCAGGAGGAACGCCTCGTCGGTACCGGTCGAGATCGACGCCTGGACCCGCGTTTCCACCGCAACACCCCCGTCCCTGATGCCGTCGAGACGTACGCGGCCACCGGCAAGTTCACCAAAGCCCACAAAGGCCTATGGAAATCCCCGTCGGAAGCACGCCAGTCCGTCATCAGCCACGCAGTCCTGCGCGGTGCCAGCGCTGCGGACATCGAGAAGACGATCGCCACCACGAAGTGGGCCGGTTTACGCCGCGTCTACCTCGACAAGTACGGCACCCACTCAGCCGCCGCCCTGCAACGAGACGTGGACAAGGCCCTGACCTGGGCCGCCACGATTGTCCGTCCATTCCACCAACTCGCGCACAAGAACATATACACAGGGGGGGATGGTTCTTTCCTGAAAGATCGAGTTCGTCGGCAATGGCTGGCGCACGCGGAGCTGTGGATCAACGCAGAGTTTCTCGGTACCCGCCAACGCCCTGTCCTACTCGCAGTGGTGCAAGCGCTGGCCTACACATCCGCTCTGGCCGGTGAATTGGTCGAGGGAGTCCCGGTCGTCGCAGTCGGCGGTCGAAGTCTGTCGCACGCAGCTGGACTGATGTCGGAATCGACCGTGTGGAGCGCGCTCAGACTACTCAGAGAGACCCCAGGCTCTCCCCTGCTGCTGGTATCTCGCGGGGCAGGCCGAGAGGCCGACCGCTATGCCCTGACCACTCCAGCGACGACCCAGGACGGCCCCGGAGCGGCGCATATCGCGCGAGCACGGGTCGAGCCGGTACACCCGGCATGGAGCGTGCTCGGTCTACGCGGCAGAGCGTTGTATGAGCTGGTCAAGGCCGGCCTTGTCACCAACGTCGACGACGCATTCGCTGCCGCCAAGCTCAGGCCCTCCAACGGATACGCAATCCTCGCGGATCTGACGAGCGCTGGGCTCATCGAACGGAACAATGCAACCCTGACCCTCGGACAGCGCACATTGGACGACCTCGGGTCAGCTCACGGCCTCGCAACCGTCGCAGCGGACCGCATCATGCGGCACCGAGCAGAACGGCTGTTGTGGCAGGTGTGGCTGGAAAGCCGCTTCGCTCCCCCACCATTGAGTGACGGAGCGATCGAGCTGGCACCGCAATTGGTGGCTACTGCCATGCCTCTAGCTGACGAACGCGAGTCCGAACGGCTGTGGGCCGTTCGGTTCGCTGAAGGCCCACCGGTCAGAGACCCGGTGCTCGACGCAATCGAACTGCTGGGGGATCAGCTCGGTGCGGTGATCGTCGCTGGATGACACCGCCCGACAACAACCACCGTCAAATCCGATCGATTGGTTGCTAGCTCACCACATTGCCGGTGGCGCGACGCACTCACCGATCTGAATGAGGGCGGCTCGAATGGTCTTGCCGCCGGACGAACGTGCATCGCCGATCGTGGTGATGGTCATGTCGGCCAGCAGCCACTCATCGTCACCGGGGAAGCGGAGATACAACGGAAACGAAGCTTGCTTTTCGGATCCGTCCAATATTGCGGCGCGAGCCAGATCCAGCGCCTCGACCGTCTTCGGGTGGAGCTCCGGGTTGTGCCGTTCCCATTGGTCGAACGGGGCCGGCGGTGTCTTCAACCATTCGAAGACGATGCCAGTGTTGAGATCCAGATGCCCGAGACCTGCGTCGGTGTCCTTCGCCACGAGCTGCGCGGCCGCTCTGGCAATTTGCCGATCCGACATGCCGGGGGCCTTTTCGGCACCCTCTGTGGTGTCGTGCAGGAGACCGACGATGCGTCGCCCGTCCGGGGCGATCCGCGCTCTGACGGACATGTCGATCCGTCGTTGAATTCCGTTCGCATCGGTTAGGTAGATCGGGGCGTCGAAGGATTCTCCGGATGCAAACTGGTCGCAGGAAAGGGCATCCAGATACTCGCGATACGCCTCTTCTGCGTCGAACCGATCGAAGTGTTTCCAAATCTCCTGCAGAGTTCTGGTATCGGCTCCATCGTCCAAGCCCAAGATTTGCGCATCGTGTCCTGGACCATGTTTCGTCACCTGACGTTCGACGTCGAACTCGAACGTGCCGACAGATTCGGCGGGCGGCCGTGTCGCGTCGGGATTGCCTGCCCAAATCTGGACCCCGAAGACTCCTGAAGGGCCGATGATCGGGACACCGAGGACCATCATTCGTTCGTACGCTCCATGGCCGTGCACGGGCTCGACCACCGTATCGCCCGTCAAGAACACTTCGGGGATCACTTTCTGGATTGTTGCGAAGGTGGTCCGGGTGTCCGTTCGCCGCTTGATGCTGGTGAAACTACGATGACCACTTCCTTTGGCGACGACCGTGGGCTCGATTCCGTCGGCGAACCCCAGCGTCTCGATCACGAGCCACTCGCTCCAGCTCGGGTCCGACTGATCTAAGTTCTCGTTCGCCATGCAAATCCCCGTCCGCCGATCATCTTCTGGTCTGTAGCTCTTCCAGCGCAGCTCGGTCATGCGAGCAGAACACTTCTACACCTATGTGTTGGTTGTGCGCCAGCTCCTTGAGCCGTGCATGGTTGATTGCGATGCGTTTCGGATCCACGGCCAGCATCGTTTCCAGGGCTCGCAGACCGCGCGATCTGAGGCTTGCTCGTGCTGTTCCCATCTCGATCGATGATTGATCGTAAAAGGCGTCGCCAGCATGAAAGAGCCAGCCTCGTCGTGCCGCCCTGATCGCAACACCCGCGTGCCCGACAGTATGTCCGGGCATCGGGACCAATGTGAAGTCGTTCAACCCGGCAACTGGATAGCTGCTGGAAAAGCCCAGGAACGGTTCGCCCTCCCCCGCATATGTTTTTACACGCATGTCGAGCGGGAGATGATGTTCGCGGTACCGGAGCTTCGCCGTGATCGCCGGGCGTGCACTGGCAATCGCGTGCTCTGTGGCCGTGACATGCACCAATGCGTCTGGGAAGTCGCGTGCGCCGCTGATGTGGTCGTAGTCCAGATGCGTGCACACGATATGTCGAACGTCGTTGGCGCTGTACCCGATTCGCTGCAGCTGGGCCAGTGCGGTTTCGTTCTGTTGCAGTGCCGGCCCCAAGGCCAACGCGGCTTTTCCTAGAGCAGCGGGCGTCGCAATGTCCGCACTCCCAATTCCGGCGTCGACCATCACAAGGCCATCATCGGTTTCGCACACCACTACGTGGGTCACCAGGCCGAACCGGAAAGAGCCGCAATTGAGATGATGGACAGTCTGCACACCGACCATGACGTACCTCACTTCGGATGAATGGCGATCCTGGAGGCGACAGCCTGCAGGGAGCGCACACGTCCGAAGCCGAATAATCGAGGCCCTGGGAAACCCACCGCGAGAGCGAGCTGCGTCGAGGTCGATGCTATCGGTGCCGGAGACCTACGTCCACGGCGTCTCACGGTCGACCCTGCACGGTAGGCGATGGATACCGCTGATGAAAGCCGAGAGGACAAGATCAGGTGGCGTCGATGCAAGGTGCGGATGTCGAGTCATCAGATGCTTGAGCAGGGTGCGAACCTCGAGTCGTGCGAGATGTACGCCAAGGCAATGATGGGGATCGCGAGCACCGAACCCGAGCTGTCGGCTTGCGTTGGAACGGGTTATGTCGAACCGGAGGGGATCGGCGAAAATTGCCTCGTCGTGATTGGCGGACAGATACCACATCACGACCTTGTCCCCCGCCTCAATCGTCCGGCCGCCCACCGATGCGGTAGCAGTCGCCGTGCGCCGCATATAGGGGACGGGTGAGGCCCACCGAACTATTTCGTCGATGGCCCCGTCGATATGACCGTCGAAATCGTCGACGAGTAGCTTCAGCTGCTCAGGATGAGTGGTCAGCAGGTGTGCCGCCCATGACAAGGTTTGCCGCGTCGTGTCGTACCCCGCGGTGATCAGCAGGATGAGAAAGCTCGCGAACTCCTCGACCGTTAGCTCAGCGCCCTCTACTCCCCCCGCGACTGAGGGCCGCAGAAGTCGGGTTATCACGTCATCCGACGGCTTCATCTTTCGCGAAGCGCCCAATTGCGCTGCATAAGAGTAGATCTCAAGCACGCTCGGTGACATCCCTGGAGAGTTCGTAAACAGCTCGTTGCTGTTCCCGACCACCTGGTCGGTCAACCGCTTGATGAGGTCCCGGTCGGCGGGTGGAAGGCCGAGGAGTTCGCAGATCACGACAAGAGGCAGCTGACCTGCAACAACGTCCACGAAGTCGAACTCCCCGGATGCCGGAATGGCATCGATCAACACCTGAACGTGTCGATCGATAGTTCCAGCGATCTGACGTACCGACCGATGTGTGAAGGCACCCTGGACAATGCCACGGAATCGGCGATGCTGGGGGTCGTCCATTGCAATCATCGAGCCCGCGAACGCAAGTGCTTCAGCGGGGAAATCGGCAATGGTGAAACCCGCAGCCGAAGAGAATGTTTCGGGACGGCGACTTACATCGACTACCTGATCGTAACGAACGATCGACCAGAACCCTGGTCCTCCGGGCTCGTCGTGAAACTGCGGTGGGCTTTCTCTTAACAGCCGGAACCGGTCGAGCCTGCGATCGAATGAGGTATCCCAAAATTCCTGCGTCGCAGGCGATACGGCCACGTCAATCGTACTTGGTGACACATGGACCCCCGAGTCCTTGAGCTGACAATTGCGTCGATCGTAAGTGCCGGTCGCACCTGGCGGCGATACGAAACCAACCGAGCAGCCGTCGCGGTACAGTTCGCCGAGCCTGCTCGGTTGGTTTTGACCGCTCGAAGCAGACCGCCCGCTCAGCTTTGCCGTTGCTGCCCCCTGAGGAGAATCTGTGCGTCCCACGGAAAGCCTGGACGACCTGGTGACGGTCATATCGACAATCCTCATGCCGGCGGATGCCGACACCGCTCAAACTGCGTTCGGGCGAGTACTCAGAACGCTGGTCGAGCATTTTCGGTGCGATGCTGGTTTCCTGCGGCGCAACGATCACGAGGTCAGAGCCAGCATCATGGTCACCGAGTGGCCGATTCGCCCTGACGCTCCTGTCCCCGACCCATTGGGAACGGTCTATTTCGACGGTGCAGACTCGGTGTTCGCCAGGTCGGAACACCTCGCAGCCCCTGTCGTGTTCAGGCCGGGCAAGGACATCGAGGACTATCGGCAACGAATCGAGGCCGCGTCCGGACATGCTGCAACGTCAACGGTGGTGGTTCCCCTACTGGGATCTCGAACCGAAGGGGTGCTCGGGCTGGTGCACCTCGGGGACAGGCCCTGGTCGGACGAAGAAACCAAAGCCCTGATGGTTGTCGCAACGATGCTCACGCAGGTCCAAGGCCGAATTCAGGCGCAGGAGTCGCTTCGACTCGCGGCGTTGCACGACTCACTGACGGGGCTACCGAACAAGCTCGGGATCACCAGCGAACTCGGCCACCGCCTGACCGATGTGAGAGCAGAGGACCCGGTCACGGTGCTCTTCTTCAACTTCGACCGCCTCGAGGCCCTCAACGACTTTCATGGACACGCCGCCCGAGACTTCTATCTGGAGTCGCTGGTGCGGACCCTTCGGAAGGTGCTCGGAGAGGGCGCGTTCTTAGGGAGGTGGGCAGATCACGAGTTCATCGCGCTGCTGCAACCCAAGCAAACGGACTCGACCGACGTGGCGAAGCTGCTGTCCCCCAGCGCTGTGGCAGCGAGAGTCCTCGAAGCAGTAGCAGAAACTACGGTGGCCATCGGCGGCGATTCGATTACCCGCACGGTCTCCGTCGGAGTGACCACTGCCTTTCCCGGCGTCGACGAGGTACACGAGTCGATAGTGCACGCCGATCAAGCCGCCCTGGTGGCCAAACGTCGGGGCGGGAATGGCGTGGCCTTCTTCGATCACACCATTCGAGCTGCAAGCTCGTTAAGGAACGATGTGGAGCTGCACCTTCACGCAGCAATCCACGACGGCGATTTGGTTCTGCACTATCAGCCCGAGGTCGACCTGGTGACAGGCCGCGTCGCGGCCGTCGAGGCATTAGTGCGGTGGCAACATCCTCAGCGGGGCCTGTTGCCACCCTCAGCCTTTCTGAGCGTGGCGGAAGGCTCTGACCTTGCAATCGAACTCGGGGAATGGGTCCTCGGGGCAGCCACATCGGCGTATGCCACCTGGCTGCGTGATTTGCCGAATCTCGACGTTGTCTTGAGCGTCAATGTCTCCCCCAACCATCTACTTGCCCCGCGGTTCCTCGACACCGTTCAATTCGCGCTCTCCCAGAGCGGCATGGACCCAGGCAAACTGTGTTTGGAGGTAACAGAACACAGTGTCGTGCAGGACACCGAACAGACCGCCAAAGTCCTCTCGCTAGTAAGGGACCTTGGGGTGAAGGTCGCGATCGACGACTTCGGTACAGGCTTCAGCTCGCTGATCAATCTGAAAATCCTCCCGGTCGACATCGTGAAGATCGATCGCGAGTTCGTTCGAAACCTGGAGCACGATCCTCAGGACCAAGCGATCGTCCGTGCAGTTGTCTCGTTGGCAGAGTCTTTCGCTCTCAAGGTAGTCGCCGAAGGAGTCGAGTCGTCTGCCGCCAGCGAGGCCCTTCGCTCAATGGGATGCAGACACGTGCAGGGCTTCTTCTACTCGAAGCCGGTCGCTGCCGGGCAGGCTCTCAAGTTGTTCCCGGACCGCTTCGACCTCCCCTCGGATCTGGCCGGCGGATAAAGCGATCCGGGCTCGACTTCCCTGCAATCTCTGCGCGTGCACCAGACCGCACGGGGTTGCAACGCCTACACCCCCTAGTGCCACTATGGGCAATAGCGGTTATAGCCGGGGCTTCCCCCCGGGGGTCTCGGCGCGCGCGCAACTCTGTGATCACTCGGGGCGAAGTTGCGCTGGCACTCCTCCCCCGGCGGGTGTGAACGTTGAATATGTGCGCTGACGACCAGGGCTTCGAGCAGCGAGCTTGCAGCGTTTGCGCTGGGTATGTGCACGATTGTGCGCCGATTTGCAGGCCGTCGCGACAGCGCTGTGTCAAGTCGCGGACGAGCTCAATGCCCATATGGGCACATATATTAGCTTATATTGACTACCGTAACCTTTACTAGCTAGACTAGGTTCAATAATATTGCGGTAGATAACGTAAGCGAAGATTGGTTTAGCTATCGCAAGCTAAGTGGTTCTTCCATAAGCTATTGGCAGGTAAGACCCCCGCGCCTGCCTGGTGTCGAGCCCGCACGCCCAGTTCTCCCCTGGATAGACACACAAACCCCGAAAGGGCAGGGGGCCGATGATGAAAGAGGTTTGCTGTCCATGACGATTACTGCGATTGCCAATTTGAAGGGCGGGGTGGGGAAGACCACGATCGTCAACGGTCTCGCTCACGCTGCAGCGAGCGCACGGCGCACTTGCTTGGTGGTCGATGCGGATTCTCAGGGCAACTCGACCAAGCACCTCACCAGCCACGATGTGGAATCTCCGCCTGACTGGAGTCTTGCCGATGTGCTTGACCGTGATGTCGAGTGCTCCGCCGAGCAGGCCATCATCAAAGCCCGTAGATCAGGGATCGATGTTCTACCCAGCGGATTCGGTGACCTTCAAGCTGTCATGGATACCCTGGTAGCCAAGACCGGTGGCGAAATGGCCGTGGACAGGGCCTTGAAAGCTGTTGCCGACAAGTACGAACACATCCTCATCGACTGCCGCCCAGCAATAGACCTGGTCTCGCGGGGGGCTCTCTATGCGGCGGACAACGTACTGATCGTTGTCAACCCGGAGTCCGACGCGATCGACGGTTTCGACGCTATCCGTCAATCGATCGACGATCTCGAGCAGTACATGGGCAAAGTTCTGCCGATCGCGGGCGTGGTTGTGAACAAGATCGACGGACGCCGCGCCGACCATGCCAAGACCCTCGAATACCTCAGGGGCTACGTCAAGGAAGCCGATATCCCTATCGTGGGAGAGCCGATCCCGATGTTGACTGACATCAGCAAGCTCACCAATGTTGGTATGGGCCTCGATGAACACCCCCGACCGACCGGGAGGATCCGGAACCTCCATGAAAATTTCGTCAAGATCCTCAACGCAACAGGGGGAGAGGCAAAATGAGCACGATTCCAGAGCCGAGGATGCCCGCGCCGCGTGCGTCCAGGCAGCGAAACGCGTTTGCGCAGGCTGCTAGTCCACCAATCCAGCCCAGCCCTCCACACAGCCCGGAGAACGAACCCGCGCAGGATGCAGCGGATCGGCACCGGAGCGTGCAGCCTTCGACGGGCGCGGAGAGCAACGCGGGGGTGAAAGAGCGATCCAAGAGGATGGAGGGAACTCGCGACATTCTCCTGTCCATGCCTTCGTCGCAGAAAGAGCGAATGGAGGCCACCATTGCCCACACCCAGGCCTTCACCGGGGTCAAGCATCAGCAGGTTTTCATTCGGACGGCAGTGGAGCGGTTGTGTGAACAGCTCGAGCAGCAGTACAACCAGGGGCACCGCTACCCCTTGCCTCCGTCTACGCCGTCGCTTTAGTACCCCTACTTCCCCTACCGCCCATATGGGCTATGTCCTGTTGTAGTCGTACATGTGCGGACTAGGTGCGGCGGTCCGGCAACCATGCATCGCACTGGAAACCGAGCGGTGCGGGTTATTGGCCTCCTGCGCGCGGCTGGAGGACGTGTGAAAGCTCGGTCATCCCGATTGCACCGAAATCGATGTTTTGCAACGACTTCGGTACGGCATCGTCCTACCTGCCCTCAACGCCGTGGCGAAATGGTTCGTGGATCTTTGCGCGGCCAGCTCGTGGCTTCAACTTCATCTCTCTCGGCCTTGAAGGCCCCGGCAGTGCGGGAACACCGCCGGGGCCGGCCGATCACAGAACGGACCTGCGATCAATGAACAACGCTAATACCGACGCCGACCGGGACATCACGGAGGCCGCGCCGGAGATCCATCCAGCTGTCATCACCTGGGCGCTCGTCATCGGTCTGATCGTCGCTTTCGTCGTGACCGCGTCGAGCTTCAAACTGAGCTTCACCACTCTGCTCGATCTGGGCACCATGGCCGGTATGCGCGACTCCGCGTGGGTCATCCCGGTCGTGCTCGACGGACCGATCCTGGCGGCCAGCATCCTGCGAATCGCGCTGTCCCAACACACCGATAGGCGCACAGTCCTCGGTCGTCGATTCATCATCGCCGTCTTCACGGTCACAGGAGCGCTCAGCATGGCCGGCAACGCCTACCATGCCGTTCTCACCGTGTCCGATCTGAATGCTGCCGTAGCCGCAGCGATAGGCGCACTTGCACCACTGATGGTGATGACCATGGCCGAAATGATGTCCGTCGCGATCAGCGCCCCTCGTCGACGCCCCGTCACCACCACAGGCCCGGTTGCAGACGACGCTGCTGCGACGACCGCTCCATCCTCCATCGCAGCTACTCAGGGCAGCGCCGCCGACGAAGCGGCATCGAAGCCTGTCGAGACCGTGATCGTGGAGGAAGACCTGGACAACGGCCTGCTCAAGCCCGCCGTGTGGAAGAGCGTGAACCTCTACCTCGCGCACCCTGACTGGTCACTGACCGATATCGCGCGACACCTCCAGAAGGCCCAGGGCGGAACGACCCATACTTCCACGGTCTCCCGGCACATCAAGGCATGGACCGAAGTCCAGCAGAAGATCGCCAGCCAGCGCAGCCTCGACCCGCATGATGATCACCCACCGGCCCTGGCACATGTCGACCACGCTGACGACGACGTGGAGGGGAGCCCCGACTACGGCACCGACGATCAGTACGCCCCGGCCGAGGGTGGACGTGACTACGCGGAGGCCGTTCGATGACTCAGCAGCGGGCGATCAAGACCCGCGCCGCCGTTCTCGACGGTGCCGCAACAGAATTCGCACAGCACGGATATGTCGGCGCATCGGTCAACCGCATCATCGAGTCCACGACGGTCACCAAGGGTGCGATGTACTTCCACTTCCAATCCAAAGAGGCCATGGCCGAGGCAATCCTCGATAGCGCCGCCTCCGTCTACACCGCGATTGCGAATCGGTGGACCGCCATCGACGGGGTCCATTCATTCGACGCGATCGCCGGGATGGTCGACGACGCGGCCCAAGCCTTCTCCGAGGACATAGCGTTGCGGGCAGAGGCCCGATTGACCGTCGAAACCGAGTTCTTTCAATACCGACCCCTCTCGGAGTGGGATGCTGCGGTCTTGGATTTCGCAGGCAAAGCAGGCGAATCAGGCTGTTTGCGAAAAGATTTCACCGCAGCGAAGTTCATGGGGGTCTTGTCGGCGTCACTGGCCGGGCACCGCCTGCTCGCTCACACGGCCCCGACCGGCACCGCTGCATCGCTCGAAACCGGCTACCGCGAGGCCGTGGACACCGTACTGGCCGCATCGCGCACAGTGACGTGCATCGAATCGCACGGATCTGATCGGACGCGAGCTTCCGCATAAGCGGGCGGCGGCACTCGAAATGGGTGTCAGCACGGTAGGGGAGTTGCCTCCGCGAACGTCGCCGGCCCCCCGGCAGACCGACCTCACTTGCTCACGTGGATATTTCGGTTGGGCTCGCGTGAACCGACTGTCTACTGCGAGGTGTCGGCCGGGTCCGCCGAATCGGGCTCCGGCTCGAACAGTGGCCTGAACGGGCGAGGAAACATGTCCTCGAGGAGAGTCAGGTCGGGATCGGTGATCTGAAGGCTGTCGCTTTGTAGGTGCTGCGCGCAAAAAGCGTTGTGGTACTGAGCAACCCATGCGTATTTCTCGCGGATCCGCGACGGGTCGGGGTAAGTGGCCAGGGCTGCGACGACCACGTCTTTGTGTTGTTGCAGGAAGTGTTCGGCCGGGCCGATGTCATCCTGTTCGGCCGTCAACGCCGTATCGAGGTAGTTGACGAACGCCCGGCCGTCGGCGTCGACCATGAATGTTCTGTTCCATTCGGACGTGTACGCCTCACGTCCGTAGCTGCCATAGCCAGCAGCTAGTGCATATTGGATCGCCTCGTCACTCAGCAGCACCCGGGGCACAATCGCTGTGTGCTCCTCGAGTACCACAGCCTCAACCAGGGCAGGGCCAGTGATGTGCGCATAATCCGCATAGATGTCGCCGGTGGATATCCCTCCGCGAAGGAACCGGCCACTGATAGCGAGCTGAAATTGGTAGGTTGCGATCGAGTCGGACAACATGCCGAGCTCACTACCGAATGCAGTCCCGTTGATAGGGACGGCGAGCGCAATACTGTCACTGAACGTCAACATCCGTTGAAAGCGGCCTTCCCAGCTCGCGTCGTGAAGCGTGCGATTCAGCTCATCGAGCAGCTCTATCTGCTGCTGCAGACCGGCGTCAGTCATGCCCTTGACCGCTTCCTTGGTCCCCAGGGCGTCGAGGTACGCGGCGACGGACCGACGTAAACGCGGCTTGCCGGTGTCGTCGCTGTAAAGCTCTCGACCCTCCGTCAGTCGTTGTTGTTCTCGATCGCGGATTTGGTCGCTGTCCATGAATCGACGTTACCGCCAGCCATGGGGTACGTGTCACGGGTTCCGTCTAGCCTGATTGACTAGAAACTGTCTAACGTAATAGACTATATTTATGGTTACCGAGCAACCCACGCGGAAGGTGGTTAAAGCCCTCAAGGCGGCCGGCTTCTCCTCGGTCCGCACAGTCGGC
The DNA here is from genome assembly GCF_030056835.1 of Rhodococcus sp. IEGM 1372. Lineage (NCBI taxonomy): Bacteria > Bacillati > Actinomycetota > Actinomycetes > Mycobacteriales > Nocardiaceae > Rhodococcus > Rhodococcus sp. IEGM 1372. The sequence goes on from NZ_JASHKS010000016.1 coordinate 47,134, forward strand.
TCGCACAGTACGTGGGTCTCGGCCGACGGTGCGGTCAAAGTGACTGTTCCGGACGGGCACCGGACGATTTCGCCCGGCGTCTACCGCAAGATCCTCGCAGCCATGAAGGAGGCGCAGCAGTGAGCAAGACCTACACGGTGTCCATCACTCGTGACGGCAAGTGGTGGATGATCACCGTTCCAGAGCTGGACGCTCTCACCCAGGCCCGCCGCATCGACGACGTCGCCACCGCGGCGAAAGAGTTGATCGCCCTCGAAACCGGCGTCGCCCTCGCCGACGTCGAGATCGAACAACACATCGAACTCGAGCCCGGGGGAGAGGACCTCGCCGCCCGTGTCGCGGACATCAAGGCCCAACGTGCCCGTCTGAGCGAGGAAGAGGCGCGAGTGAAAGCCTCGACCGAAGCATTCGCAAAGCAGCTCGCAGGCGCGCATGTCCCGGTACGCGATATTGGATCACTGCTCGGTGTGACCTTCCAGCGGGCGAGTCAGCTCGTCAACAACTGAGCCTCGAACCTGCAGCATCGCCGTATGGGGCGGGACCGTCGAGTGGGTCGTCAGTGGCCGAAGTGTGGCGTGGTCCTGGCCGCCGCCAGCACTCTTGTGCAGTTGTGCATCCCCGGCTCGGGCAGTGGCATTCGGACCTTTCGGCGTCGGCACGTCCTCACCGGCAGCGTAGTCGCGGCACCGGATAGCAATCGGCTTTCGCGCTTGCTGTGGGAGATACTGAACTTCATGGCCGATGACCGCACTTTCGTTCCTGATTCCGACCACGGGCAGGCAGGGTGGGTGACTCTGCCGAGCGGGCAACGCGCCTACCGCTACGTTGGCTCCGACGACCTGATCTACGACGCCGGAACCGCACCCGGCACCGCCGCGTCGAACTAGGCATGGACCCGATCGAGCGCGCCGCCATCATCGACGAGGGCTACGACCCCGACGACCCTGCCGTGCACGCTGCCCTGGCCGACGTCGTGCGAACCCTCGGCGAGCATCGACACCTCACCAGCGAGCCAGAGCTGTCGATCGACTACCTCGTGAACACCTCCAGGAGCCGCGAATCGGGATGCTCATCGGACGCACGCAGGTAGTTCGACATCGAACATGTGTTCGGATAGATTGAGGCGAGGAGATCCGTTCGGCGAAAGGTCGCACTCATGGCCGGTACCGCCGACGCACTACCCGACCTCACCGGCCTGGGCAAAGCCGAGCAACTCGCCGCCCTCCGGCGCAGTATGGCCTCGATCCCCGGCCGCCGCGACCATGCACCGACCGAGCCCGTCGACGGCATGCCGTTCACCCCATCGCGGGCGCACGCCTCTGATGAATCCACCGCCGACGATCGAGCCCTGAGCGGGCCTGTGCGCTCACAAACCCTGCGCACCATCCCGACACCCGCGCCGCTGACCGAACTGCTCCCACGCGGTGCACTGGCCCGCGGAACGGCCCTGTCGATCACCGGAGCCGGATCGATTCTTGTCGGCCTCGTCGCCGCCGCCAGCGCGGCCGGCCACCACGTCGCCCTGATCGGACAACCGAAGTTCGGACTACTCGCAGTCCACGAGCAGGGCGGCGACCTCTCGAAAGTCCACCTGATCGACCCCGGACAAGCAGACCCTCTCGACGCCGCCAGTGTCTGCATCGAAGGCCTCGATCTGGTCGTCACGACCGTGCACGGTCGCGACGTGCCGCCCACCCGGGCGCGTGCCCTTTTGGCCCGAAACCGCACTCACGCAGGGGTACTCGCGATCACGGACGGGCACATGCCGGGCCTGGACCTGACCATTTCCTCTCGGCCCGTCGCATACGGCGGCATCGAGCAGGGGAGAGGCCGCATCCGCTCGATCACCATCGACACCACCGTGCACGGACGCGGCATCACCGAGCGCACAGGCCGCTACACCCTCACCGCGCCCACGTTCGGCGAGCACGAGCTGCGCTGGACCCCAGTCGCCGTCGATGCTGCCGCCAACCACCGACCGCACCGACTGGCGGTCGCGCAATGACCCCCGACCTGTACGAGAACTGGCCCGTCACGTTCGATCCGCCCACACGCCGCATCGTCGACCCAGCTCAGAGAGTGTTGGTCAACGTCGCGCTCACCGTCGCGGGGTCGTCCGGAGGATCCTTCCGAGACGGGGTGCCTCTCAAAGTCCGCTCGGAGGGGCTCGCGATGGACGTCAAGGCCCCCGGTCTGCTTCATGCGTGGGTGAAAACATCACGCGGACAGTGGCTGTGCTGTTTGAGCTTCGACATACCGATCGGAAACGGCAAGGGCTTCCTTCGCCTGGAACAGCAGTGGTGCCCCGCCGAAGCGGCAACCCCGGTCGCCTGATCGAAGCGCCTAACGTCAAGATGTCTTGACGAAACGGTAGCGTCAAGATATCTTGACGATATGGAATCCGAGAAGGCCCTCACTCCGACCGAGCTGACCGAGCTTTACGTCGAATACAAGGCTGCGCTGCTCGATGTCGAACTCGCGGAAACGTTGCGGGACAGTGGAAGCAAGGACGCTTCAACCTGGGAGTCGAACTCCGAGAAGCGGGTGGCCGACGCTGTCTCCGACGTCGACGCGCTCGAAATCAATGCCTACCTGGCCTCGACGATGATCGCTGACCGCTACGCCATCATCGGACGCCTCCGCAGCCAGGAGCGGCCGGTGCCGTGGTCGAAGATCGGCGAGATCCTCGGCATGAGCAAGCAAGCCGCACAGCAGTGGTACGACACCTACAACCTGCGACCCCGCATTGAAAACCCCACCCGCAAAGCGGGTCCGTCCTGAGCGCAGGCATGGTTCGCCCTGTGATGCGAAACGGGTCGGCGGCAATACGGACCTTGGTGTCGGGCGCTGAGTAGTTTCCACGAAAAGTGTTGCAGCACTTGACCTTACAGCGAAACGCTGTAAGGTTGGGGTATGGAAGAAACACGCAAGGATCTGACCGCGATCACCTCCGAGTTCGGAGACGAACGAGCCGACGGCCGGGTGGGGGTGACGATCCGCTGCGTCGACGGAGATATCGACTTCCTGTCGGCAACAAACGATTCCGATTCCGATTCCGATTCCTGGACCCGTGCCGCGTCGGTCGAATTGTTGACCGCGCACGGCTACGAGGTGATCGGGGACTGGTCCGACATCGGCACAGATGATCCCATCTGGGAGGCCACCGTGACTCGGACCGGGCCGCAGGCCGACGTCGCTACCGACATCTTCGGTGAATTCACCGCTGTCGAGTGCGACCCCGAGCAGGCGGTCGAGTGGCTGTTCGGCATCGAATGCGACGACGACTGCCCGGAGTGCAACCCAGCGTGACCGACCGGCCCGAATCGACGAGGCACCGGGCAGCTGCTATCTGCCCGGTGCCCCACCGCATCACATCACACCAGGGGAGAGAGAAACCAATGACCATCACCATGCCCGCACCGGCCTCCACCGGATACACCCTCGTCGACGCCGACCCGAACGAACTCGACATCACCGCCAACGTCCGCACAGGCGTCGACATCACCGCCGCACCCGAGTTCATCGCCTCCATCACCGAACTCGGCGTTCGCCAAGCCGTGCTTGCAGTGCGCCGCGCAGACGGGACCCTCGCCGTTCACGACGGGCAACGCCGCGTCCTCGCCGCCCGAGAAGCCGGCCTTACCTCCATCCCGGTCATGGTGCGCGATCAGACCGCCGACGAGCGGGCCGCAGGCATCGAGCGCATCACCGAGCAGATCAACCTCAACGATCAGCGCGAAGCCCTCACCAAGGGTCAACACGCCGCAGGCGTCGCCGAGCTGCTCGACCTGGGACTGAACGTGCAGAAGGTCGCGTCAGCGCTGCACGTCCCCAAGTCGTACGTCGAGCAGGCCGGTCGCGCGGGACGATCCGAGCGTGCCCGCCAGCACCTCGACGACCGTCAGCTCACCCTCGAAGGGGCCGCGATTCTGGCAGATCTCGAAGATGCGGCCCGCGCAGAACCATGGATCACCGATGCGATCGAGAAGATCTTCGAGAACAGATTCGGCTTCGAGTACCGCTTGGGCACCCTCCAGCGGAAACTCGACGAACGAGCCGACGCCCGAGTCGCCGCCGCCGACCACATCGCACGCGGATTCACCCTGCTTCACGACGAACCGTCCACCAGCGAAGGAGAGTGGTTCTCCCTCGCAGACCTCCGTACCGCCGACGGCAGCGTGGTCCCGGCCGACGCACCCGAGCAGGCACCGCACCTGTGGCATATTCACGTCTACGAGACCGGTGCCATCTGGGTCGACAAAGCGACCCGCGACGAAGTAGCCGAAGACGACATCGACTTCGACACCGAGGGCGACGACGACGCCGAAGCCTACGAGGAGTTGCGGCACGCCAACACGGTCGAAAAAGTGCCCGCCTGGAGCCACGAGTTCTTCCTGCACCGTGACAACCGCGCTGCGGCCGGCCTCGAACTCGCACCCGAACGAATCGCCGCACTCGGCGGCGCATCCGATGACGATGCTCAGGACGGGCTGACCCCGCCCCAACGCAAGGCAGCGCGCGCCGAAGCCGAACGCATCGAGAAAGAGCGGGCCGAACGCCGAAAGGTCAAGGCACTCAACCGTGCCGGAGCGACCGCGACCGAAGCCCGTCGAGCGTTCCTCACCGGTCTGCTCTCACGCAAGGACGTCCCGAAGAACGCCACCAAGTGGATGGTGAGGGTCCTGGCCACCCACGGTGATGTGTTCACCGAATCCAAATGCGGGGAGCGCTATGCCGACATCATGGGCTCCCCCCTACGCGAGGTACCGCAGAAAGCCGACAGTGCCACCGTTGCGCGCGCCGAGGTGCTGCTCCTGGCTCGTGTGCTCACCGCGTTCGAGGCCCGACTCACCGGGCCCCAGGACGCCAAGGACTACTGGCGGTTCTCCGCCAAGCACTACCGAGGCATGGTCGGCATCGACAGCTACCTGACCTTCCTCGCCGACAGCGGACACGCCCTGACCCCTGTCGAGCAGGCCGCGATCGGCAACATCACCGTCGACGACGCCTACGCCGCCGTTGACGACGACGCTTGACCGAAACCCCCATGGGCCCCGACCATCACCCGATGGCCGGGGCCCCTCGCGTTCGTCAAGATATGTTGACGAATAGTAGGTGTGTCAGCGGAACGGCGTGTCCGAGCAGTGCACGTTGTAGGAGGCGGCGATGTACCCGTAGCGGTGCAGCATCGATTGGGCGGCAATGTAATTTTCGTACTGATGCGGACCGGGGCCGACGTACAGGCCGATGACGGCGTCTCGCGTCAATTCCGTCACGTTGCGGTACGGCACCAGGCCTGTTGCGCCGGGACGAAACTCGGGCACGTCGAAAAATCCGGGCTGAACGAACCGCCATTCCCGTTCCTCGCTAAACCCCTTGTGTTTGACGCTCGCTGCAACGAATGCCAGAGATTGAACTGCCCTGTGGAGGTTGTGGTCGGTCGGCTTCTTTGTGAACTTCGGGTCCATCGTTTCGGCGATGAACCAATCGACTGCACTGATCAGCGGTTGTTCGAGAGCGTCCGAGAGATACTGCACCTGATGCAATCCGAGCCCGGCCCGATGAACATTGGAGCCGTCCGATCGGGGAAATCTCGCGGGGTCGAACCCGATCGCGAAACCTCCTGTGCCCTGACCGTATCCGCGCCACTGGCTCAACATGTCGGGGTCTTCCGAGAACGAGACAGTGCAGCAGTGGAGGTAGTGGGGGTACTCGCGCTCGATGATCGATTGGATCGTCTCGCACACCGCCCGCATGAATGTGTCCGCTGCAGGATTGCTCTGGAACAGCCCACGCCCGCCCCAGAGGCGGAGATGTTCGAGTACGAGAGCGAGTCCGTGGGTCAGTTCACGGCGGTCGTTCAGGAACTGTGCGGCTGTCGCCCGCAGGACCGGCTTGTACGAGCCGGACCCCACGACGTTCGGATCTGGCTTCTCTCCGACGTTGGTGAGGATTCCCAGCAGTCCGGCGGCGTCGGTGTAGTGCCACAGTTGGTCGGGTAGCGACACCGACTGTTCCGGCGGCGTTGCTGCCGAGGCTGCATCAACGTCCTTCTTCGGTGACGTCACCCGCGCAGGTCTGTTCGCGCGCCGCTGCCGGGCCGGTCGGTGATCCATTGCTCGATCGCCTTCTGCGAGTACAGCGGGGCATTGGAGATCCGACGTATCGGCTTCGGGGCCTGCCCTCGTGCGACGTAGGACCGCCACGTCGACGACGTGATCGCTTTGCCGGTCTTGTGTTCGATCAGCGTCAGGACCTCGGCGAGGGACAGTTCGTCGGCATCCATCACTGCCTCGCGGATGCGCATAGTGGTGCGGTACTCGACATGCCTGCACCTTACAGCGATTCGCTGTAGAAACTTCGTCGAACCCCTTGCAACCTTACAGCGGAACGCTGTAGGGTTGGGTTATGAACTCGACGCACACCGAATCGCACCAATGCGATTGGCGGTCAACGTTGTTCGATGACTGCGCTCTGCCGGGTTGTGGCGCTCCAGTCGCTACGCCGGGGGATGTGTGCCAGTCCTGCCGCGCGGCGTTCGGGGACATGCTGACCGTGCGAGCCGACGGTCCTGACCTCGACCCGGAGCAGGTCCGCGCCGAACTCGCTGCCCGTGACGCGAGCACCCGCGAACAGTACCGAGCGCAGGCCGCCACCGTGGCTGCCGCGCAGCAGGTTTCGCCCCGAAAGCGCAACCAGATCTGCTGGCTCTGCGACGAGCGGCGAACCTGCACCTCTCCCGGTGGGCGCTGGGAATGCGCCGACTGCCAGGCCCTGCCGGTCTGAGTAGTAGCACGAGCCCGCGCCTCTCTCCCTCATCTTTTCTCCGCCCGACCTGGGGAGCACCCATGACCGCCACTCTCGCCGCACCCACCACTACCGCGCGTCGTCGCCTCAAAGGAGTTGGAATGAAACTGATTTCGCTCGACACCCAGTTCGACGGAACGATTGTCGACATTCTCGGCTACCGCACCGCGCCCGCAGGCCGCGTCGAGGTCACCGTCATCCTCGACGCACCCGGCGCCTGGTACAGCCGCACCCACCCCGTCGTCGTCGACGCCAGCGACGTACGACTCTCCCTCGCCGTGCAGTCCATCACCCGCCCCGAGCTGGGCGTGCGGTGATGACCGAGACCTCAGGCCAGATCGACATCTTCGAGGTGCTCGCCGCCGCCGAAGCCGATGAACAGGAGCTGCACGTCCAGCGATACGGCATCCCGATCCTGTTCGCCAGCCCCACCCGAGGGGTGGCAGCTCGCATCGCCGAATTCGAGACCTGGGCGACCACCTGGGGACGGCACGGCTCAACCGCCGCCTCGCACGCGTTCCGCCCGGGAATCTGCGACCCGTCCACACCCACTGACACCTGCCAACCCACCCGTATTTCAGCGGACCTCGACTGCTGCTGCCCGGACACGAGCAGGGACACCCCCTGCCAGTGCGTCGGCGGCGACCTCTACCGCGGCGCGTGCACCGGCTGCCCGTGGGAAGGGGACAACCGCGCCGACGAGGACGCCGCAGTCTGCGACGCCCTCGATCACGCCCACCCCGGCTGGCTCGACGACCTCCCGATCGTGACCCCCGAACGACGTCCGTCCCAGAAGGACCAGGTGTGGACAGCGAAGGTCACCGACATCGTCGGGGAACGCCCCACCGGATGGCCCGTCATCACCCGACGCGGCGACACCATCGCACTGCGCTCGGTCCCGCACCGCTCACCCTGGGGTGGCTACGACGTCGCCGCCGCCACCGCCGAAGCCCACCTCGCCCGCCGCCCCTGATCTTGCTGCCCACCCGAGCCGGAGGCCCATCACCGATGAACAACCCGATACCCCAACCGACGCCCACCTCCACCGATCTCGCAGTGTTCCTGTCGTACGTCCTGTGGGGATGCACAGCCGTCGGGATCGCGGGCATGATTTACGGCGCAGCCACGCTCTACCGGTCTCGCATGTCAGGTAACGAGGCCCGGACCGCCCCGCAGATATGCGCAGGAGGGCTGTTCATCGCCATCGCCGCCACCGCAGTCCGAGCGCTCCTCCTGCCGGTGTCTACCGGCGAGGCGACGGACCTACCTGCCGCCGCCCCGGCACCGTCGGCCATGGTCGACGCCGCACCCGACGCTCCAACGGACTGGACGCCGCTGGTCTGGATCTTCGTCGCAGTGGTGCTCGCCCTCGCACTGGCCACGTACCTGATTACCCGCACTCGTAGTCACCTCGTCGACCGCCGCAACGCGAAGAAGGCACTCGAGGCCGACTACGCCTCCGCTCACGCCGTCTACGGCGAGGTCGCGGACGCCTACGCCGCCTACCTGGCCGATCCCTACTCCATCTTCATCAGGCCCCTACTCGACGACCTCACCGAGCCCCGCACCGCAGCCTTCATCGACGCCTTCGCGACCATGAACGATGTCCGGCCCGAACAGTGCCCCGACACCCACGAACGCGTGCAGGCCTTCGCCACAGCCGCGCAGAAGGCACGCACGGCCTGGCGCAGCGCCGACGGCTACGCCCGCACCATGGGCTTGCGCGTGACCAGCGTCGAGGACCAACGAACCGTGCGCCGGATCCGCAGCGCCCTCGGTATCGCCCTCGACGCCTCGGCCACCGGGCAGGAACGACAAACAGCGCTACGCACCGTCGGGGAACTCGCGGCCGGGATCGTCACCATCCCCGACCGCATCTACGCCAGCGCCAAGATCGCGATAGAGACCACCACACGCAAACAACTCACCAGCTGACCCCACCACGACCCCGGAGGTGCCGACACACAGCAGTGTGTCGGCACCACCTGGCAATATGACGCACCAACGACACAACAACGGACACAACCGTCGACTACGGCTGAACCCCACAGCTCGAAAACGGAGACACCCCATGAATCTCGTCAACCCCACAGCACTGACCGTGTTCGTGGTAGCCGTCACCGGGGCCTACGCCCTCGGTATCCTCTACATACGCAGACCGTCCCGAACCGCACTGCACAGCAACGCACTTGCCCTCATCAGCCTCGCCGTAGTCGCCGCCACTGTCTTCGCCCTTACCTATCCAGACCTCGCTTGGGGATGGAAAGCCGCCCTTATTGCAGGCTTCATCTTGTTCGGCTACCAGTGCGCACGGATGTTCAACAGCACCCGTGAGGAGTACGAGGCCAGCCAGCAGCGCAGCTTCGTCCAGGCCACCGTCGAAGAGGACAGGACCAACCGATGAACCCGTTCACCACCTTCCGTGACCACGCCAAGATCCGCCAGGAATTCCTGTTCGACGACAGCATAGAAAACGCGGAACGCTACTTCGAGTCTGCGGAGGCAGTGGACCGGCTTCGATACGGCCTCAACCGAATTGCCGCTGTCGTGGTGGGCATCCTCGCGGTGTCCGCTGTCGCATACAACATCAAGATGGGATCCGACGGCAACGACATCAGCCTCATCGAGTACGGGTTTCCCGTGCTGGCAGTGGCGTTGGTGTTCGCTCTTGTCCGTCTCGGCAACGAGCTGGGCTCGAAAGGTACGAAAGAGATCGTCGCCACCGCGAACAGGGCAAAGTTCATCGGCGACCAACGCCGCAACAGCGCGTCCGACCACTGAACCCTCACGCATCCGACGGGTCGCTGCCGGTCACCGGTGACCGACTCACCGCCTCTCACACGAACCTCCTGCCACTTCCGAACGCCGCCGTCGAGCACCCACGCTCCGGCGGCGTTCTGCTTTCGAACTGCCGCCCATGAGGAGAAACCTCAATCAGTTTTCTGCCGCGCTCGTAAATAGGGATCGGGTAGTACTGGTATCCCTCGACTTGATATCGATAATCCCTTTACCGTGACCGTGCGTTTTCGCCTCTCTTGCTGATGTAACTGTCAGTGGCGCAATGCATTAAGAGATTATCGGCTACATTTATCTATCGCGAGTTCGCGTGTATTGATATATAATTGAGCTATCGAGACAATAACTCGAAAAGCGATCGATTCCGATCTCCGCATGACTCGAATCGCCTCTGTCCCTGCTCGAACCCGCCCGCGAAACGAGCCCATTCGATGACGCCCCTGAGCGCAGTTCCCCCACCCGCCGACGAGCCCACGCGTATCCCCGCACGGGCACTGGCGTCCGTGGACGACGACGCCGCCGTCGACGACTGGAGCGCAGCCCACCAACCCTCGACCGACCCCGAGGCCCTGCTGCTGTCGGCATTGATGTGGAGCAACCATCCTGGTGGTCCGACCGCTGAGACCCAACGCATCGTCGCCGCTGTCACGGCCGCCGACTTCGACACCGCCGCCTACGCCCGCCTGTACGAGGCTATCGCCGCGCTCGTCGAGGCCGGCGAACAGCACGACCCGGCCAGCGTCACCCATGCCCTCGCCCGCGCCGGATCCGGCGGACCCGTGGGGGACTCGCTCCGCCATCGCCTCACCGGCGCGGCCACCGCCGGGGGACACGCCGCCGCTGCTGCCCACTACGCCGACATGGTGCTCGCCCAGGCCTACCGGCGCAGCTACCGAACCGTCGGCGACGCCATCGCCCAAGCAGCCGACGAGCTACCCGAGGAATACCTGTTCGACCACATGGTCGAGCACGGTCGCGCTCAACGAGCACTGTGGAACCGGCTCAACGCATTTCGCGGTGCGCGATGACCACCCCCAGCGTATCGGCGCAGGTGTTGCCGGTAGACCGTTCGTCAACATATCTTGACGTTCTGGCATCGTCAACACATCTTGACGTGTCGGTCCTCTATAGCGCAGCCTGAGATTCAGGACGGCGTCGGCGAAGACCCCGCTCAACGGAGAAGGCACCCGCACACGGCTGTGCAGGTGCCTTCTTGTCGTTCCAATGGTTCGGGTGGCCACGTCGGGCCGTGCGGTGAGGTGCTACTGATCACGCACGTCGACGCTGACGTCCCAGTCGATCTCGTAGTCCACGAAATGTGGAGCGTCGTCCATGCCGCTGCTCTCGAACGCCGGGTACGCGCCCTTCTGTTGATCGGTTTGCAGCACCGCGATGTGGATCCGGTCGGCCGAGATGTGTATCTGTCGGAGCTCGCCGGTCATCTCACTGCCGCTCCACCGCAGGGGAACGAACGTCACCTGGCAGCCGATGTCCCCGCCGTGCAGCCGATGAGCAGGCTTGCTCTCGATCTGTGGTTCGGTTCGCAGCCTGTGCCGCCCATGACCCATGCCCGATGCTCAGCCGAGTCCGTGATCGACCACGCGCGATGTGGCTGCGGTATGCGCCGCGGGCGGTGGTGTGTGCAGCGTGGACGAGGCAGCTCGCGCCGATCCCGTCGAGCGGGTAGGCGGGGGAGTGACCAACCCGCGCGGACGCGTCGACGCACGCTCGACATCGACCGAGCCGGACGGGGCTGTCGCGGAGATCGGCGCAGTCGCAGAGGTGTCGGCCTGTGCGGCCGGCCTCGTGCGTGCTTGCAGCTCCTCGAGGTCGGCGGCGAGTGCGGTGATGTGTTCGGCGTCGGCGACCGGGTCGAGTACGGAGATGTTCGCCCGCAGGTTCTGCAGCTGTGTGAGGCGGTCGACGGCGATGCGGTCGGTGTCCGAGACGTCCGCGTCGTGGGTGACCCGCAGCACGGTGTCGTTGCGCATCGGTTCGATGGTGCCGCCGAGATCGGCGGCGAGCTGCTCGGCCACACGGTGTGCGTCGTCGGGGACGTATGCGCCGACGTCGGTGCGTGAGTTGGGGATCGGGCCCGGGCGCGTGGAGTACACCTGCACGTCGAGAACCGCGACAGCGTCGGGACCCTGGACCGCCGAATCGGGAAGCGGAGGTGACGATTCGACGACGGCGGCTACTGCTGCGGTGACGTTGCGGGGTGCAGGGATCACGGTGCGCAGGACACCGTTCTTGTAGGCCGGGAGCGCGGTCAGGTCGGCCGCGAGCTCGCCGGGGCTGCCGATGAACTCGACATCACGGCGCGAGGTTCCCTCGGCGACCGAGTCGATGACGACCGAGACGGTGTCGAGCTCGTAGGTGTCCGCCACTGCCGCTGCTTGGGTGAGCGCGAACTGGCCAGCGGAGCGGGAGGTGTAGAACGATCCGCGAGCGAGCACGAAACCGGGGTCGCCGTACTCGTTGATATTGGCTACTTCGACGTTGAATTCGGGCTGAGGCATGTCGATGGTCCTTCGGAAGGTGTGGGTGTGCACCGCCGCGCGGGCGGATGCTGGAGGGAAGAGCAGGGAAGGCGCGAGCGTGGCCGGGCCGCGGTGAAGCGTCGGTCAGGACACGGGCGGTGACGGCGGCGGCGAGGACTGCGTATCGGCTGGTGCGCTGACGGACTGCGAGTGCTCGACGGGGGAGTGTTCGGCACCGATGCGGCGACGCGGCGTACTGCGACCGGACGCGCGCCTGGAAGTCTTGGAGGACTTTTTGCCGACCGGTGCCGGTGCGGGCAGCGGCAGGGCGGTGAGTTCGGCGGCTGTCCAGCCGGCCTCGATCGCTTCTTTGTAGGCGGCGGCGTGTTCGGCGTTCGCACGTTCGGCCGCGCGGGTCGCTTCGGCGACCTTCTCGCGTGCATCGGCGGCGGCTTGGGCGGCGTCGAAGAGCGACTCGATGTATTTGGTGCGGTTCTCGATCGCGGCGCGGGCGTGGGCCAGTGCGGTGTCTTTGTCGACAGCAGGAGAGACAGAAGAGGTGATGGACATCAGATGTGAGGGCCTTCCAGATTCGGTGCGCGGATACTCCCCACCGGACAGGCACCGATCGTTCACACGCTGCACGGCGGTGAACGCGGTGCAGGGGTGGATCGGTACGGGTGGGGCGCGCTCGAACGTGACCCTCATCGACGCTCGAACACTGCAAAGTGTAGATCATTCGGCTGTCCGCTGGCCGCCCAGCCGAACACACTCGTCGATTTGATCGAACGCTTCTACTGGCGCGGGACAAGCAGCAAACCAAGCCATGTAACGCTCGATGCTTTTACAAAGAAAAAGTGTCGATGGCGCTCGCCCGAAGCGCATCAGACGCTAGGAGACGCTATGTCATCGCCGCATTCTCGAATCGCTACGTCAGCCGTGTTGTTCTGCGCCGCGCTTGTGGCTTTGGCGGGATGCTCGTCAGGTGACGCAGCGGACAGTGCGTCGCCTACCAGTGCGTCCAGCTCGGTGACGACTGAGTCTGCTGCCACGAAGCCCAACCGGCAATCCGCGACGACGACTACGACCCCTTACTCAGTTCCCCGGACTTCAGATCGCAGCGAGGCCATCGCCGCGGAGGTCGTCGAGAGCGGGTGGTCACTGAACGAGAGCGGCACCCAAGTTTCCTACGGCGTCCGTGTCCGTAATACCGGCCCAGCAGCCTCGTTCCCGTCCGTTACTGTGACGGCGCTCGACGCGGATGGTGTTCCCCTCGAGACCAAGCAGAGCGAGCTCGGAAGTTACGTTGCCGCCGGCGCTGATTCCTACATCGGAGGAACCCTCATAAATTCAGCCGACATTGCTGATCTCCAGATCACGACCGATCCAGGGCAGAGCCTCAATCGCTCTCAACAACCCGTCGTGGTCACCGGCGAAGCGACGATCAGTGGCTCCGGGTACTCACCTCGCATCGTCTTGACAGCCCAGTCGAATAGCTCGGAACCTGTCGATTCACCCGCCAGGATTGACATGGTCTTCCGGGACGACAGTGGCGCGATCGTTGGCGGCACCTGGGCGTATACGCAGAGCGCGATTCCCGTTGGCGGCACCTTGAAGGAAGCGCCCTTCATCTCGGGATTTGCGCCCTCCGATTCGACCTCGGTCGAGGTCACCATCTCTGAGTGACGGCCTGGACGTGGGGAGTTCGCGTAGCGCGGAAGTTTGAGGCACCTGCAGCGGCTCGGGCCGACGCGGCGTGCGGTCAGTAGTAATCGTTGCCGTATGGGTCGCGGTGGTACCCGCGACGGGGGCGGTCGGCGACACCGCTGGCACCGCCGAGCGCGAACAGGGGAAGCATGAAGACCAGGACAGCGATGAGCCCGATCATCGCTGCCATGAACACCGAGAACACAACGGCGATACCGATGAGGAACGCGATACCGAACACGATGCGCAGGATGTTGGCGATGAAGCCCTTCCATCCGGGGTCGGTCTCGCCGAGGTACGGCACATACCAGATCAGGAAGCCGGCACCGGCGACAGCGAGCAGAGGGAGCGGGCCGACGTCGTCGGTGAAGAGCGAGGAGAGCGTCATCGCAATAAGTCCTTTCGTGTGAGGACTGCGGACACCCGAATCGGTGTGCGGCCCTGGGCCTGATGAAGGTCTGTCTACTGCACGGCACCGACACAGTCGGTGATGCGCAGTCGATCAGAACAAGGTCGGTGGTGCTTGCGCGTCGAAGCTGTATCCGGCGAGTGCGGCGCGGAGTCGGTCCGCGTCGTAGCCGTCGCGGAGTGCGTCGCGGATCGCAACGGCGCGCCCGTATCGTCCTCGCGGATCTCCGCCTGCGGGCGTCGGTCCGATGTGGCGTCCTGTTGCAACGGCGTGTGCAAGGTTCGTCGATTGGGTGCCGCGCTTGAGGTGCCCGTCATCGACTCGCACACACAGGGTTTCGTCGCAGTCGTGTTCGCCGACGATCCCGTCCCCGAGGTTGCCGTGCGCGAGCAGCAGCGCGAACCGGTGTGCCGACAGCGTTCGCGGTGTGTCGCCGTCGGTAAAGGTGAAGCGCCCGTACCCGTCCGGAAAGCTGACGGCCGATCGCCATAGCCAGCACGTCGGAGTGATGACCACTTTCGTCCAGAACCGTGCCACGGTCTTGGCGGTCAACGGTCCCTGCAACGGACGCCACGACCGACGAACCGACATTTCCGGTTCGACGACGGTGTCCCCGCCGAACAGTGCCAGTTGCGTCGTCGCGGTCACGGTCAGCGTCCCGATACGTGGTGACCGTCGGCGAGGTGTCGACGTCGCGCGTTCCGCAGCACAACGAACGCAACGGAGGACGCGTCGGCGAAGGTCGATGTCGTATTCGAGCCTCCGGCCGCGAGTTGGATCGTCGGGGCGTGGAAGTCACGAAAACGCGCGTCGGGAACGGATGGTTGCGCGGGTTTCTCGTGTCCACCGAATCGGATGGCAGCTCGCTCCATGAACCCTCGGGTGTCGCGGAAGGAGATCGCGGGCAGCCACATTCTGGACCACTGGACCGCCGACGCGTAGGCGAGGTCGGCGTTGATCATCACCGTTCCCAGGTGTGCCGATTGCATCGGAGTGAGTGCGGACGGAGTGACGCCGAGTTGGTGTCCGAGTGCGGTGCCGAACAAGTCGGTTGCGGTCGCGATGCCGATCTTGTCCGACACGCGGATGCGTGCGTTGTCGGTGTAGACCGCGTACGTCCCGTGACTGTCGAAATCGGGTTCGAGCCACACCAGCGCCGCGCTGCGTTGCACGACCGACGCGGGTTCGGCGATCGCAGTGCCGGTCGCGGCGGCGACAGGTGATGCGAGGTGCGGGTGCAGCAGTGCGACCCAGTCGGCGGCGGATTGGCGCTGCGGGCCGAGGGTGAACTCCGCGTCGAGGCGTGCCGCGGAGTGCACGCGTACCCGGCCGGTGTCGTCGACATGGATATGCGGAACGGTGCCGTCGCTGTTCCAGGCGAGCACGTTCGGATCTGTGTCCGGTGTGTGGGGAGCGGGGTAGCCCGCGTCGGTAAGTGCCGCCACCAGTTCGCCGGTGTGGACGCTCATCTGTGTTCTCCGTTCGTGTCGTCGGCCGGTGCCGCGACGGTGTCCGGCGACGAGCCGGTGCCGGTGTCGGCGGTGTCGGAGTCATCCGAGGGATCGGTGTCGGCGGTGTCGCTGAGCAGTGCCAGGAGTTTGCGTGCTTCCCCGGTCGTGATCTGCGTGAGCGTCGCGGCGGCGGCGAGTGTTCCTTCGCGGGAACGGATGTCGTCGAGCGCCCGGGCCATTGCGAGTTTCGCGGCGTCGATCTGCTCGGCGGCGGTGAAGAACGCCGTCAACGACGCCATGTTCGCCGCGTCCCGGCGCTGACGATCCGCGAGCACCTTCTGTTGCGCCGCACGCGCCCGAGCACGCGCAGTCATCCGAGCCTGTGTCGACGCCATGCGGCCAACCATAGCCCCAGACCCCGTCAATTTCACAGATCCTGACACAACCTCCTGCGACATCACCGATCCATCACCGCCGAAACCCGAGTTCACCGACCCAATCCCACCCGTCACCATTTACCGATCCAAAGCCAGAACCAACCCACACACCTCATGCACTATGGAGCTGCGCGCGTTTTCGCTGGTACAGTCCGCGTTTGTGATGGGTCTGCATAAGCTGACCGCTGGTGACGGGTACGAGTACCTGACCCGGCAGGTTGCGGCTGCCGATTCCACCGAGCGTGGGGCCTCCTCGCTGGCCGATTACTACTCCGAAAAAGGCGAGTCACCCGGCCGTTGGGCCGGGGCCGGCCTCGCTGGTCTGGGGTCGGTCGCGGCAGGCCAGCAGGTGTCCGAAGCGCAGATGAAGGCCCTGTTCGGTGAAGGACTGCACCCGAACGCGGACCTGATGTTCGAGCTGGCACTCGCCCAAGGCGCGTCCCAGGCCGACGCCGCCCGGTCGGCGAAACTGGGCCGGGCGTTCAAGATCGACTCCGGCGCGACCGCGTATCGGGTGGCGTGCGCGGAGGCGTTCGTGGCGCACAATCTCGCACGCGGGCAGAAGTGGAACGCGGCGATCGACGACGCCGACCGCGCGCGGATCCGCACCGATGTCGGATCGAAAATGTTCGCAAAGGAGTACGGACGCGCTCCGGCCGACGAACGGGAACTGTCCGGGTGGGTGGCCAAGGTCGGCCGGCAGAAAACCAGCGCTGTGGCCGGTTTCGACTTGACGTTCACACCAGTGAAATCGGTGTCGGCATTGTGGGCCGTCGCCCCGCGTGAAGTCTCGGAACAGATCGAAGCTGCACACGAGTCCGCGATCGCCGCCGCGGTGACGTACCTCGAGAAGCACGCGTGCTTCACCCGCGTCGGGACCGGGGGAGTGGCGCAGGTCGACGGCAACGGTTTGATCGCCGCACAGTTCACCCACCGTGATTCACGCGCGGGGGATCCGAACCTGCACACCCACGTCGCGATCAGCAACAAGGTCGCCGCCACGATGCCCGACGGCACCACCAAGTGGCTCGCACTCGACGGGGCCGCGTTGTACCGCAACAACGTTCCCGCCTCCGAGGTCTACAACACCGTCCTCGAAGCGCAGTTGCGTGAACGCATCGGCGTCCGGTTCACCGAGCGAGCGTCGGCCGATCGCAGCAAACGTCCGGTCCGCGAAATCGACGGCATGGACGAACGACTGGCGGAGCGGTGGTCCTCGCGCAGCGCCGCGATCAAACTCCGCACCGCCGAACTCGCGCGCACCTTCCAGGCCGATCACGGACGTGAACCGACCGCCATCGAAGCGATCTCCCTCGCCCAGCAAGCGACGTTGGAAACCCGCGCCGCCAAACACGAACCGGTCTCGCACGCCGACCAACGCAGCGGCTGGCGAGCCGAAGCGATCGAGATCCTCGGCTCACAGAAGGCGCTGTCGGAACTGGTCTCCTCGATCACCGCGCACACCGCCGCCGAAGCGACGACGGACTTCGATCACGCCTGGGTGCGCGAGACCGCAGAACGCTCACTCGACATCGTCTCGCGGAAACGATCACGGTTCCTGCGGCACAACATTCGCGCCGAAGTCGTGCGGCAAGTACGCACCTTCGACCCACCGGCCGAGCGCATCGACGCACTCGTCGAGAAGGTCACCGACCTCGCGTGCGGAGACGAGTTGTCGATCGACCTCTCCGGTGCCGCCGACACCGACCCCGCTACCGATATCGCCCCGGATGTGATGCGCCGACGCGACGGTGCCGATGTGCACACCCGCCACGAATCGCAGTTGCTCACCACCGCAGCAGTACTCGACGCCGAAGCGCGCATCGTCGCCCTCGCCGGGCGCACCGACGGTATTGCGATCGACGACAAGCACGTCGAGATTGCGTTGCTCGAATCCGCAGCGAACGGTCTCGACCTCAACGCCGGCCAGCGGTCGCTGGTGCGCGCGATGGCGACCTCGGGAGCGAAAGTGCAACTCGCACTCGCGCCCGCAGGCACCGGCAAGACCGCGTCGATGAAAGCACTGACGACCGCGTGGCAGAACGCCGCCGGCCGCGTGGTCGGGTTCGCGCCGACCGCTGCCGCCGCCGCAGTCCTGCGTCAAGATATCTTGACGACTACCGACACGTTGGCGAAGTTCGTCGACATCACCCAACGCTTGCGCGAGGGCCGGTCGGTGAAAGTTCCGCAGTGGTACACCGACATCGGCGAGGACACTCTCGTCATCGTCGACGAAGCGGGCATGACCGGCACCCTCGATCTCGACGAAGCAATCACTGCACTCGTCGAGCGCGGTGCAACGGTGCGGTTGATCGGTGACGACCAACAGCTTGCCTCCGTCGCCTCCGGCGGTGTGCTCCGCGATATCCACGACCGCATCGGTGCGTTGTCGCTCTCGCAGGTCGTCCGGTTCCGAGACCCGGCCGAAGGTGCCGCGTCGCTGGCGTTGCGTGACGGCGACGAAGCCGCGATCGGGTTCTACATCGACCACGGACGGGTTCACGTCGGATCGATTGCGACGGTCACCGACGACGCCTACACCGCGTGGGCGGCCGATCATGCGGCCGGCAAGGACGCGCTCATGCTCGCCCCGACCCGCGAGCTCGTCGCCGAACTCAACACCCGCGCCCGCACCGACCGCCTCGCCGCCACCGACACGCGAGTCGGCCGGGAAGCCGTCCTCGCCGACGGGCTCATGGCCAGCGCCGGGGACACCGTCCGCACCCGCTCGAACGACCGCCGCAACCCGCTCTCGCAGACCGACTGGGTCCGCAACGGTGACCGCTGGATCGTCGAGAAAGTCGGCCGTGACGGCTCGCTACAGGTCCGGCATATCGAACTCGGACGCAGCGTCACCCTCGACGCCGACTACGTCCAGAGCGCCACCGAACTCGGCTACGCCGGAACCGTGCACTCGGCGCAAGGCTCGACCGCCGATACCTGCCACGTCGTGGCCACCGGCGACGAAACCCGACAGCTCGCCTACGTCGGACTCACCCGCGGCAAGCAAGCCAACCACCTGTACTTGGCGACCGCGTCGGACGGCGACCTGCACACCGCGATGACCGAACGCGGAATGCTTCCCCCGACCGCGGTCGACGACCTCCGCGAGATTCTGCGGCGCGACGGCGCACAGGTTTCGGCGCACTCGACCCTCGCAGAAGCCGGCGACCCGCACCTCAATCTCTCGCCGGCTGCGCGGGCCTACGACTACTCGGTGGCCACCGGCTCCGAAGTGCACCTCGGGCCGGAGGTGATGGCCGCTATCGACGTCGCCGCCGAAGAAGAAGCACCGGGTCTGACCGACGAGCCCGCATGGCCGACCCTGCGCGGACACTTGGCGATCCTCGGTGCACACGGCCGCGATCCCGTCGAAGCGCTGCGCAGTGCTGTCCGCTCGCGCGAACTCGACACCGCCCTCGACAGGGCCGCGGTGCTCGACTGGCGTCTGGACCCCAGCGGCAAGCATTCCTCCGCCACTGGGCCGCTGCCGTGGCTACCTGCCATCCCGGCAGCAGTGCACGCTCTACCCGAGTGGGGTGCCTACCTCGACGCCCGCGAGGAACTGGTGGCGACGCACTGCGCACGCATCGCCGCCGACGTTGCCACGTGGACACCGACGACTGCACCGGTGTGGGCGCGCCCGATGCTCGCCGACGAACCCGACCTCGAACTGCTCACCGATCTCGCGGTGTTCCGCGCCGCACACGACGTCGACCCGGCCGATCGCCGTCCGACCGGACCCGAGCAGCTCGCCGCCGCATCGGTGAAAGCGCAACGCAGCCTCGACCGCCGCGCCGCCGAGATGATCGACACCGGAAACGATGCCGTCGCCCGGTGGCGTCCGTTCGTCGACGAACTCGACACCCACATCGCCCGCGACCCGTACTTCCCGATCCTCGCCGACCGACTCTCCGCCGCGGCACGCGCCGGAATCGAAGTCCACACCCTCGTCCGCGACTCCCTAGCCACCTCGCCGCTGCCGGACGAGCTGCCCGCTGCCGCCCTGTGGTGGCGACTGTCCGGTGAACTCTCCGTCGCTGCGCTCGACGCGGACACCGACGGCGCGGTCCTCGAACCATCGTGGGCACCGGTACTGACCGAACTGCTCGGCTACACCGCCGCCGTGCGTGTGATGTCGGATCCGGCGTGGCCGTCGCTCGTGGCGACCGTCGACGACGCCGACCCGACACTGTGGACTCCCGGACAGTTGCTGGGGACTGCGTACGAGTTCCTGCACGGCGGTATCGACCCGGTCGATCACGGTGTCACTCTGCCCGCCCATGAACTCGCCACCGCGCTGACGTGGCGGGCCGAGATGCTGGTGCGCGAGAACCACCTCGCCCGCACCTACACCCCACCCACCGCCGAACCACTCTCGATCGAGGACGAAGAAGCCGTCCCCGTCGTCGACGAGGCGGTCTCCGACACCGTCGGCGGTGAGCTGCCCGACGAGTTCGTCATCCCGGCAGCACTACCGACCCAGGCTGCTGCGACCGACACCGTCGTCGACGGCTCGACCCCCGCGATCCCGGTCGATGCTGATGCGGACTACCTGGCCTCCCTCGACGCGCTCGATGCCCCTGTCGACTACGACCAAGCGCCACCACCGGAGTACGACAGCGACTACGACCAGCCCCCACTGGGGTACGACGGCGAGTACACCGGACTCGACCACGAGGCCGACGCACTGCCACTCGACATCGACGCCGCCGACACGGTCGAGGCCGGCACAGCCGACGCCGAGGCCGATGTGTGGGATGCGTTGCGCTCGCAGATCGAGACGATCGAGCTGCCGTACCCGACGGTCACCACCGACGAACGAGTACGACTGCTCACCGCAGATCTCGACGACGCGAAAACCAGGTACCGGGAGCTGCGTGGTCGAATTTCCGACGGCACCAGCCCCGCACAGTTCCATGCCCGCACGATGCTCGCCGAGCTGCAGGAGCGAGCCGACCGGCAACGCCCCGCCCGCATCGCCATGCTCGACACCCGCCAGGAGTGGACCGACCGCGAGTTCGAGGCCGAAGCGCTCTGGCATCACATCGACACCGTCATCCGGCCCGCCGTTGCCGCCGACGTCGCGGCCGCCGGAGACGACGACGATGCACGCGCCCTCGCTCAGCGCGGTCTCGACTGGGAGATCTGGCGCGCCGGATTCGTCGACGACACCGCGACCGCCGCCCGCACCCGCGCACACGACGCCGCCGCCGAGTACGAGCGCGTCACCGTAGCCGATGGGGGAGAAGTCACCGCCGTCGACGTCACCACCGCACGCCTGGCTGCCGAGAGCATCGACCTCGCCGCTCTCGCCGAGCTCAAGGCCGACGTCGACCGCACCGAAGCGATGCTGTGGCGGGCCGAACAAGCAGCACAGCGTGCAGCGATGACCGATACCCCGACCCCAACGCGGGTTCCGTTGGAGTCGACCGTCGAGGTCGTCGACGCACCAGCAGCCGACACAGTCGAACAGCTCGACCAACAGACGCCGACCCCGACCGAGCTGGCAGCAGAGGACACGATCAAGACCGCGCCCGAGCCGCAGCGGGTGCTCTCACCGGCCGATGCCGCTCTGCTCGCGAAGATGGAACGAGACCCGATCCGGCTCGTCCCGGACGCCGAGCTGACGGCGTTCGTCGACCGAGCCGGACGCGACCGCACCGAACCCTCCGTGGTTGCGGATACCGAGAAGCTGTACGCCCGACTCGACGAGCAAGCCGCTGCGATCGCAGCAGCCCGCGAGATCGAGACCGAACTACGTCGCGTCACCGCACAGTACGAGGCCGCACGCACTGAACACGCGACGCTCTCCGAGCAGCTGGCGACTGCGAAGAGACGTGAGCGCAGGAGCATCGAACCGGCCGTCGACGACGCACGACTGCGGGAAGAACGCCTCGCCCGCCAGGTCCAAGACACCCAGCGTGCCGCCCGCGACGCAGCTGGTCGTGTTCAGGCGGCGACGGATGAGTGGCCCGCGATCGTTCAACGCGCGACCGATCCGGATCGGCGCTCCGCCGACCACACAGCCGCGATCGTGTTCGATACCGCTATCACCGAACAGGCTCGCCGCCGCCGACAGAAGCTCACGGCACCCGAGCGTGTAGCGATCGAGCAGCGACTACGCCGCGAAACCGACGTCGCGGCTGCGCCACTCCGTGCCGCTCGGTCCGTCGCGGGAATCACCGATCAGCAACGCGACACCGAGGTCTTGCGAGAGGCAGAGCGTGAGGATGCTGCACGTTCACGTTCCCTCGCCGGTGCCTCGATACGCTCGCAGACGCGGGGCACAACTGCCGCAGCCCCATCTAGAGTCCAGACCCCGGATATTGACCGCGACCATGGCTCTGACCTCGATCACGGGCTGTAACCTGCCACGCTGCTAGCTCGTTGCAGGGTAGGGGTGAGTGTTAGGAAATCGACTGTCAGTGGGCGTTTGGTCGCTGCTGAGCTGGTGGTGTCGTCGAAGAGGAGCCGCTGTCTTGCCGGCGGGGTTTAGTTAGTGCTGGTGAGCGCAAGCCCTTAGGACTCTTGAGTTCGGATGAGTTTTTGCCGGGTGAGTATCCGCCGTAGCGCTCCTCGCGGGCGACTGGCGACGATTTCTGGCGGTCCTGCTGTCCGCGGGCTGGGTTCGTCATGTCGTAACCTCCGGTGCTCATCTATCGTCGAACTCAGCGTACGCCACTTGATCCCAGCTGATCAGGAGCGCAAGAGAGCGGGCGACAGGCTTGTCGTTCTCATCGAGCCTCATAGATCCGTCGTCGTTGAGCTCGAAGGTCTCTCGTAGATAGAGGTCTTGTGGGTGCGGAAACGCGGAGGCGTAACTGTCCGGACGTGTCGTGGTCGGATCGTTTGCCCATTCACCCACGACCAGAGTTTCGTCTTTTAGGGTCAAACGCAGGTATCCACCCAGCTTCGGTGTGCGGAACAAGGCGTCCCAAGCCGTGGGGTGCGGTCGAGGACCTGTGAGGTAGCGCGAACCGTTCCATTGCTCGCGGGCGGCTGAGCCTGCCCAGAAACCTAGCAACAAGGGGACCACTACATAGGCGAGGACTATGAGCCAAATTGCCGGTGGCAGCGGCTCACCTGTCTGCAGATGCCCGCTAACGACATAAATCCGGTAGCCCTGATAGAGCAGAGGAGCCGATAGAACCCCGAACACTGCGGAAGTGCACAGGAACACGATCATCCGCTCACTGGAGTCACCGGCAACAGTGCGGGTGTACTCGCGTTCGTACTCAAATGTGAACAACGCTCCGGGCAACACCGAAGTGAGCAGGACGACCAGAGCCTGAAACGTCACGAGCATGGAGCTCAGTGTGCCGGGTACAGCTATCGAACGGGTCGTTGGGCAGGCATCAAATCGGTCGCTAAGACCTGAGCCTCTCGCTACTCTCCGACGATGGGTACGAACCTGTTCGACAGTTTTCCGGCCAGCCAGCGCAGTCATCTGATCGTGCGTAAGGGGCGAGCTGGGCTGTACGACTACTCGTTGGGCTTCCGCGAAGCCGCTGATCGGCTCGCCAGCACCTTCACTGGTCAGCCCTTCGACGACACCATCTTCATGCCGTGGCTGTACATGCACCGTCACGCGACGGAGTTGGTGCTGAAGGACGCGATCATCGTGGCGACCCGTCTGCGTCGCCGCAGCGGTGACACCGATCCGTCACTGGGCATCGAAGAAACCCAGGGCCGACTCAAGCGCAAGCTCGGCCACAAGCTCGTCCCGTTGGTAGACGAACTGGACACGCACTTGCGTGCCCTTGAGCTAGAGACCACGCCCCAGAGTGCCCGCAGACTGCTTGCACGCCTTGCTCAGCTCGATCCCTCGGGCGAGGCTTTCCGCTACAGCGGCTTTTTTCCCAAAGATGACGACCGTGTGGACTTCCCCTCCTTTCACACAGCCCTGCGCGAGATGGTTGACACATTGTCGGGGGCCCTTGACGTTCTCGACGTGTATGCCGACTACCAAAGCGACTTGCTCGACTCATGCCCCGATGGCAACGAGCTGAGCGAGGGCGTCGACGTCGCCGACTACACAGATCTGTGAGCCGTAACCGCGGGGACTAAGTCACTATCCATTTCCTGGCTTGGCGGCCGTTCCAGTCCGCGCAGCCGCAGTCTCTGGTCACCGTGA
The DNA here is from genome assembly GCF_030056835.1 of Rhodococcus sp. IEGM 1372. NCBI lineage: Bacteria > Bacillati > Actinomycetota > Actinomycetes > Mycobacteriales > Nocardiaceae > Rhodococcus > Rhodococcus sp. IEGM 1372. The sequence continues at coordinate 71,358 of NZ_JASHKS010000016.1, forward strand.
TTCGTCTGACATCCGTGCCGACAACATAGACCTGGGAAGTCGAACTCGAATGGCAGGTTGCGGCAGGCGATGTGGGCGAGACGGCTCTCATAGACGTTCAGATGCGCGCTCAGGGCTGGATGGCGGTGGTGGACCGAGAACCCGAGGACTCATTCAAACGACTGACCTGGTCGTTGTCAGGACGCCACGACAGGGTCGATGTGCTACCAATACCGCATGACTGGGCTTCGTTCGTTTTCGTCAATACTCGTATTCGCTGCCGTTCCCCTGGTTCTTCTGTCGGCATGTTCCACTAGTTCAGATCCCGGTAGTTCGAGCGAAGCCCAAGTGCCCAACAGTGAGGCGCAGAACGATAGCGACACCGTTGAGGCTGCGGAGTCGTGCATTGATATAGGCAAGCCTAATCCAACGTCGGACGAAGTCGCCAATGCTTACTTTAAATCAATCAACGAGAAGTTATTGGCGAGCGGTGCGCCGACTGAAACGAGTATGCCCGACTCGCTCGCAGCCGGTCTTGACGAATTCTTATTGAGCGTACCGGAGGACGGTTTCTCGAAGTTTGCCAGCGCAGTGTGCAATAAGCCTCTAAATCCGCTTGACGGATTGCCAGGCCCCCCCGAGCAGAATGTACGCGGCGCACTGACGCTTGGCACTGCAGGTATTTGCACCGGGCTTGAGAATAAGACCTGGGAGACGGTCGATGATCTGAAAGAGTCGCAGCCACCCATGTTTGCAGGCAGTGACCCAGAAACGATTCCTGAAGGTGACCTCACCGGAACCACTTATGGGCAGTACGTAGAGAACAACTCGAATTATCTGCAAGCAGCTATCGACTACGTATGCCCACAGCATAAGTGAGTCAACGGCCGATTCGAGAAAAATATGCCGCAGGTTCGACTGTTGATATGGGGCCAGGCTAGCTACTTCTTTAGATGAGCGGACACCGTGTTGACTAGGACATCTCGCAGCTTGTAATCAAACGCTTCGCGATACTCGGAATGATGCAAAATTGCCTCGAACTGTGTGTCTGCTCCGAATCCACCCGATGGACGTAAGAGCTCCGACTCAGTCATGGGTTTCGGAGACTTGAAACGGCTAGTAATCCCCGCGTCGGACTGTGCTCGCAGGTCGTAGACCTGATGGTCCATACCCACTGTGAAGTATTTAGGCCCTTGGTCTCCTCCCTTCTGCGTCAAGTGCAGTAACCAGCCCTGGACGCCGATCTTCGTAATGGAGCCGTACTTGTATCTGTGCTGACCGGGGGGGCACGCCGAGTTTCGTCATCGCGCGGATGAACTCTTCTATGTCTGCGCGCGTGCGGCTCATAGCGTTTGCTCTCGACAATTCGTGCGAACCGTTACGGTTCTCTCCATCGCGCTTCAGATTCTGCGCCTCGTCCATGAGTCCCATGCCACGCATCATCCCACCACGCGCCACAAAGTGCCTCTACCGTTATCCAGCGGCCAAAGCTGGGGCTGATGACTCGCCGGACCGCTGGTAGGCCCGGCGAGCCAGACACCTGTTATTCCAATTGGGGCCCTGTGTCGCGAGTGGGACCGTTTGGATCCGGAGGCGGGCGTCGCCGATCGGGGGCCGGTCGATCGGTGCCGGGTGCCCGGTGTTCGGGTGGTGCGGACAGTCCGCGCCGGGGGCGGTCCAGGTCGACCGCATCGACGCTCGACGATGATGAACTGCGGTGCAACGCTTCGACTTCGGCCTGGCGCATCATCGCGCGGACGTTGTCGGCGCTCCCCATTCCGAGTTCTTCTACGTACGCCGGGGTGGGGTTGAGCATCAGCGACCACCCCGGCTGCCGTCCCTTCGCTGCGGCACGTTCGGCACGTTCAGCGTCCCGGGCGACGGCTTCGGGACTCGTTTCTGCCTCTTTTATCTCCCGCCGTAGCCGAGCGACTTCGTTCGAAAGATCCTTCAGCTGCACCGATTTCGGGAAGTCGGACAGCTCGACCAGTTCGAGGTCATCGAGGCGTTGCTCGTCTCGATCGAGTGAGCGTTCGGCTTTCGCCAGGTCCGTGTCGACGGTGTACGCCATGTTCTCCACCCGCGTGAGCAGACCGAAGGCATGTTGGCTGCGCTCACCGTCCCCGATCCTCGGATACAGGTCATGCGCTTCGATTGTTTTGGTGGACGACCCGAGCCCGGAGAACGACAGATACAGCGCACTGGCCTGGGCGGGGCGAGAGGCCTCGATCGGGAATCCGCTCATCTCCGCGATCACCATCGACTTGGTCAACCCTTCGCCCTTGAGGGCCTGGTAGGTGCCCTGCAACGCTATGGCCATCGCATTCGCGGCATCGCTGCGTTTGTCGTAGAACACCCCACGAATGGTCATACCGGGCCACTGCTCGACCTCGCGCCGGCCTTTGAGGATCGGTGCTGCTTCGGTCAATTGGGCGACCCGCTGGCGTCCCCGCGGTACTTCACGGCGCAACCGGTCGCGGTCACGTTCGATGGAGCGTTGCTCGGCGAAATGCGAATCCGCCTCGGACTGGAGCTCCTGGAGCTGGGAGTCCAGCTCGATCTGTTGGATGTACCGATCATCACCGGTGGCAAGGGCTTTGGTCATGGCCGAGTTCTCGGCGAGCGAATCGCTGTCGAGATCGACCACCCGCCGCATCGACCGGTCCGCTTTCTTGAGCTGTTCGATGAAGTGCGCCTTGCGGTGCACGGTCTGCCACATGACGGTGTCGAAGGTCTTCTCGGCGACGTAGTTGAACACCTTGACATGGGCGTTCTGGTTACCCTGCCGGATGATTCGGCCCTCGCGCTGTTCGAGGTCGGCCGGTCGCCACGGCACATCGACGTGGTGCAGCGCGATCGCGCGATCCTGAATGTTGGTGCCAGTGCCCATCTTCTCCGTGGACCCGAACACCACCGATACCCGTCCGGTGCGGCACATCTCGAACAGGCGGGCCTTCTCCGACGGCTTCGGGTAGTCGTGAACGTAGGCGATCTGCGTGGGCTCCATTCCGCCGGCGAGCAACTCCTCGCGGATCCCGTCGTAGATCGACCACGACCCGTCAGCTTTCGGTGTGGATCGGTCGCAGAACACGATCTGCAACGCACCCGGTGTCGGGTGCGGGTCACCGGAAGCATCGAGGTAGACGTTCTCGCTCGATTCGTTGTGCACCTGCAGGATTCGTTGCGCGACGATGTGCGCACGCGAATGCTCCGGCGGTGCCGGGTCCATGTGCGCGACCCTCGGGTCGAGGGTCGCGTTGCGACCGTCGTTGGCGACCTTGAGGGCGTTGTCGAGATCAGGACGTTTGACGTCGGCGTGATCGGCCCGGTAGCCCAGATCGGCGATGAAGTCCTGCACCTCGAGGGCTGGAGTGAACGTGACGTCGGTGTTGCGGCCACCGTCCTTGACCGGCAGGTTCGCCGGCACCTGATCGCGGGTGACGGCGTCGGTATAGACGCTGGTCATACCGATGAGATCGCCGACGTTGGTGAATTCACCGACCCGGGTGATCGCCCGCAGTCTCGATCCGGACGAGTTCAGCTCGACCCGCTCGACGGTGTCGGTGAACGTCGCTCCCCAGTCATTGATCGAGGCAACCCCGGCGTCCTCGAGGAGATCCGGACGCAGGTAGTGCTGCATCACCCACAACTCGGCGAGAGAGTTCGCGACCGGGGTGCCGGTGGCGAACGTGGCGACACGTTCGACGTACTCCTCCGGCGGGATGCCTTTGGTGATCGCTTCCTCGCGGCGCATCGACCGCAGATAATTCAGCTTGAGGTCCATGTCGGTGGCGCGGTGCGAGCCTTCGTTGGCGAGCTCGGTGACCCCGGACGCGCGGGCGAGGTTCTTGAACTCGTGGGCTTCGTCGACGAACAGGTAGTCGCAGCCCGACGCCTCGAACGTCAGACCGCGATCCTTTCCGGCCTGTTCGAGAGCGGTCTCGAGTTTTTCCTCGAGCTTGGCCTTCATCGCTTCGAGTCGTTTCTTGGTCTGGCGGCCCTCAACATCGCCCAGATCCGCGTCGATGGCCTGGACCTGGCCGCGGATGTACTCGGCTTTCGTGCCGGGATCGACCCCGATGGAGGAGAACGCCGACCGCGGCACGATGACCATGTCCCAGTCCTGCGAGGCCGACTGTGCGACGAGCAATCGGCGCCCTTCGGCGTCGGTGGCCGCCGATCCGGAGAGGATCCGCGCGCCGGGATACCACTGCCCGGCTTCGCGGACGACCTGGTCGATGATGTGGTTGGGTACCACGACCCACGGCTTGTCCGCCAACCCGAGGCGCTTGAGCTCCATCGCGCCCATCAAGATGGTGCCGGTCTTGCCGGCCCCGACGACGTGATCGAGCAGCACCGTCGGCTCGGAGACGATCCGGGCCGCGGCGTCGCGTTGGTACGGGTACGGCGAGTACTTCTCACCCAGTCCGGGGAAGGCCATGTGCGCACCCGAATGCACAGGTGCGACAAGGGAGTTGAACTTGTCGTTGTAGATGTCGAGGAGCTGTTCGCGGCGGACCTCGTCGGAGTGCAACGCCCACTGCCCGAACTCTTGCGAGAGCCGCCGCGCCTTCGACTGGGCGGCGCGGGTCGCGGCATCGTGAATGCCCGGTGCCCCGGCACTCTCGCGGAACTCCTTGGAGGTGGCGATCTCGATCGGGTCGCTGTTGAGCAGGTCGGTGAGTAGTTCCTGCCACTCGTAGTCACCGGATCGCATTCCGGCGTTGCCGATACCGCGGTCCTCGGCGGGCCGGTGCTCGAAGTTGTACTTCGTCGACCACGATCCACGTTTGGGCACCAGGCCCCACTTGAGGTGCTGCTCGCCCACGCCCGGGTAGGCCTCCACCGACACCGCCCAGCGCCCCGATGCCCGCTCGATGGTGACCGGAACGTCGGCCGGCACCTCGAAGGTCTCGCGGACGAACTGGGTGTAGGTCTCGATCGGCACCCACGGCGCACCGAGAGCGACATCGACATCGGTCTTGCGCGGCGGGATGACCGCGGTCAGTGCGTCGACGTTGGCTTGGTAGCGGGGATCGAGTGCGGCGATCTCTTCGGCGTCGGCGAGTTTGGTGCGGACATTGCCCGACAGATACGTCGACGACGACACCCACCGGGTCGGATCGGTCAACGTGCGGAAAGCGCGTCCTTCCATCTGGGTCTCGGCCTGCTCGACGGTGGTGCCGAGCAGTTCGGCGATCCGCCCGACGTCGAGGCGGGCTTGCTCGTCGAGGCTGATGGCCATCGCCTCGTCGACCGTCTCGGCGTGGCTGCGCAGCTCACGCGAATGCAGGACGTCGGTGTGGAAGATCGCCGCCTTGCGGGCGGTCATGGTCTCCTCGTCGAAGTGCTCGAGGGAAAGCACCGCAGCGAACGTCGGATCGGTGCGCAGGGCCTTGCCGAGATGGCTCTGCAGCTTGGTGGGCTGGCGGGGGTTGATCCACGCATCGTCGGAGAGGCGGTCGTAGACGTCTTCGGGAACCTCCCCGGCATACGGATCTCCGGCAACACCTTCGTCCTTGCGCCAGGTGTCGATCAGCTTCGCCAGAGCGGCGTCGTGCTGCGATTCGGTGAGGTCCTTCGGAATCGACATCTTGAACCGGTTGATCGGGCCGTAGCGGGCAACGTAGACGTCGTACTGCTCGCCCAGGATCTCCCGCAAGGCTTGCCGCTGACTGGGGTCGGTGGGGCCGCGTTGCGCGTCGATGAGGGCGTGGGTGGTGTCGCGGAGCGCGAGCAGCTCGCCCCATTCGGCAACCTGCTTGGCTCCGCGAGTGTTCACCGGCTCCCAATCGCGGGAGTTCCAGCGTTCGATGGTCTCCATCTGCGCGTCGTGCCGCAGCGTTCCCACCGCGAGCTCGTCCTGCGCCGGGCCGTTCCCGATCGCCAGCAGTCCGCGCTCGAAGTCCTCCCGGGTGGGCCCGAGGGTGTCGCGCCACGATGCGGTGAGCCCGAGACCGTCGGTCTTCGCGACATCGACGATCGCGGTGAGTCGATCCTCGACCAGGGCCGCAAGGTCGACGTCGCCGTCGCGGGCCTCGACGGACAGCGTCTCGTTGCCGTACATCCCGTGCCCGACCCGCAGCTCACCGAGCACCCATTCCGGGTGATCGGTGTAGACGGCATTGATCGGCACACCTTTGTCCTCGCCGGCATCGCCCCGGGCGGTGGCGTTCTCGAGCTGCAAGAACCGCTCGGTCAGCGGCGCAGGCTTGGCCCCGTCGGCGCGGCGACGCAACACGAGAATGTCGGTGACGACCTCCGTCCCCGCAACGCGCCGGAATGCGTTGGACGGCAGGCGGACTGCGCCGACGAGGTCGCCGAGGGCGGCGATGTCGCGGCGCGCCCGCTGGTTCTGGGCGTCGAGGGTGTAGCGGGAGGTCAGGACGGTGACGTACCCGCCGGGTGCGGTCATCGCCAACGATTTGACGATGAAGTGGTTGTGGATCGAGTGCTTGGCCTGGTTGTGGACCGGGTCGTAGAGCCGGTAGTCCCCGAACGGGACGTTGCCGATCGCCGCGGTGAACGAGCTCGCCGGCGCGGTGGTCTTCTCGAATCCTTCGGCGCGGATCTGCGCCGACGGATTCAACGCCGCGGCGATCGCGGCCGTGGTGGCGTCGAGCTCCACCCCGACCATCTGCGCGGAGCTGGGGGCGTGAGCGATGAATGTTCCCGACCCGCAACCCGGTTCGAGAACCCGGCCACCGGAGAACCCGGCCCGCATCGTTGCCTTCCACATCGCCGCGGCAATCGCCGGGTCGGTGTAGTGAGCGTTGAGAATGGTCCGCTGCGCCTGCGCCCACGCGGAGTCGTCGAGCAATGAGCGGATCTGCTCGCGCTCGCCCGCCCAATCGTCGCGGCGCGGGTCGAACACCTGCGGCGTTGCACCCCAACTCGACCACCGGGCCAACACTGCCTGCTCGTCGGCGGTGGCGTACCGATCGTGCGCGGTCACAGCCGCCAGCACCCGCAGCGCTTCGATGTTCGCTGCCACACGGGCTTTCGCTCCGGACGGCACCAGGATTTCGGTGCCGGGCCGGAAGTCGACAGGCTCGACATTCCACAGTCGCTCGGCGACCGTCTGTGTGTCGACCACCATCCCTTCGGTGGTGTCCGGGACTGCGATTTCCGGGGAGGCGGGGACAGTATCGGATACCGGCGCAGTCGTTTCCGGCGCCGGTTGGGCTGTGGGGGAGTCGGTCTCGACGCTGAGTGGGGGAGTGCTCTGCGCCGGGAGGAGTTGGTCGACGCGGCGGCCGTCGACGGCGATCAGGTGCCGACTCTGGTTGCCGTAGCTCACCGCCGCGGCGTGATCGTCGGGCCCGAGGGTCTTCTGATTCTCTTCCGGAATCAGCGACACATCGCCCGCGCGCCGCAGCTCCATCAGTGCGTCGGTGACCTGGTCGGCGGTCAGCGTCCCGTCGAGGCTGGCGCGGATCCGCGCCAGCCGCACATACGCCTCGTCCTCACGCGCGAGCCGGCCGTAGGCATCACGCACCAGCTCCGTCGCCGACGGCGTCGGTGCCGAAACGGCGGCGGCGACGTCCGGGGCGACCTCCGGTGCGGGCTGGAGCTCGCGCGCCTGCCGGGATGTGGCGTCGGCGGCGAGGATCTCGGGATCGACCGGTGCCGGTAGCGGTGTGCCGCCGATCTCGGTGCCGGCCGGGTCGATCGGTGCGGCACCGTCGGCGTCGAAGGAGAACAGATCCAGTTGGGCGTCGGATTCGCTGCGTCGGGTTACTTTCCGCTTGCCGCGTGCTCGGCCACTCTCTCGTCGAGCTGGCTGGTGAACGATGGATACAGCGGGTGGTTCTGCGATGTCGGGTAGGGCTCGTTGTCCTCGATCCTCGCCGCTATCAGATGCGCTGCGTAGTAGAGGAACTGCACCGGTCGGCCCTTCCACAGTTGGTCCGTCAGCCGGTCGGCTTCCTTGTCCGGGTCCGCGCAGTTGAGCGGGTTGCGCCACCGCTCCGGATCGCTCTTGTGGACTTGAATCCGCGCCTGGTCCCGTTCCGCTTCGGCTGCCGGGCTCTCCTGGTCCGGCGGGTATGCCTCCATCTCCGGCGGGAGCTGGCCGTAGATCTCCTCGTTGATCACGAAGTCCGTCGCCTGCGCCCACGCCTGGTTGATCATCCCGACCTTCTCCATGTACGGGGGTGGCTGGCCGTTGTCGCGCATGTAGCGTTGCAGCACTTGCTGTTCCATGACGATCTTCATGTTGTCGATCCGCTCCGCGATCCGCTCGCTCTCGGTCTCGAGGAACGCCTGCTGATCGGTCGGGCTCAGCTCCTGCGGCAGCCCCTGGTGCTCCAAGTAGAGCTTCATTATCTCCTGCGTTATCGGGTCGATCATGGGTGTCACTGTCCTCTGTCTCGGCGAACAAATCGAGTTGGAAATCGTCGGAATCTTTAGCCACGGTGTGCGCTCCTGAAGTCGGGCGAGACGTCTGTGCGACCCGCACTGCCCGGGACCGGGCAGGGATCGTTAACGTCGTCGTCGGCCGGAGGCGCAATCCCCGGCCACATCGGACCTGGTGGGTCTAGCCGGACCCACCAGGTCCCTTCGGTTGATCGAATCGGTAGTTGTGTCAGGCTCCACCCGAATCGTCAACATATCTTGACGATTCGGGTGGAGTATTCAGTCGAGCCCGTCGAACCAGCCCGCTGGGGGCAGGATCAACGTTCGCCGTAGCGGCGGGGTCGTGACGTGCTTGTCTCTGCTGCACAGATACATCGGGCCACCGTCCGGATCGAGCAGTACGCGCAGCATCGGGTCGGCGTCGTGGATCCACCAGGCACTCGGAGCCCCGAGATTCTCGCTCGCCTCCGCGCCCTCCCACGCCAGCCACAGATCACGCAGGCGTCGCACCACTTCGTCGTGTCTCCACCACTCGGGACAGAACACCCGCCCACTCTTACCGGCGGTGCCGCTGAGCTTGCGGGTGATCAGAGTCGCGAACCAGGTGTCGAACCAGTCGAACATCGACTCGTACTGCCGCTCCGGTGCCGACGGCTCCTCGTCCGGGCCGCCCTCCGCCGGATCGCCATCCGCCGGGTCGAAGTCGTCGAATGCGGTCACAGGCTCCGCCGGGTCGAAGTCGTCGAATGCGGTCACAGGAACGGCTCCTCGTCGATCTCGGTGACCTCGTCGAGGTCGATTGCATCCTCGTCGAGGAGAATCTGTGCCTTCTCGGGGATTCCGTATCGCTCGGCAGAGGCGGTGATGGCGTCGGCGTTCGGGCCGTCGGACCAGTACAGCTTCTTCATCAGCACCGGCCTGTTGCCCGAAATCTGCACCAAGGCTCGGGTTTTCGGGATCGCGGCAAGGTCGTCGACGGTCATGATCGGTTCCTTCGACCAGGACTGCGACTTCGAGGTCGAGCCGCTGTCGAACATGCCGCCGGCACGTGAGGCCGACCAGCGTTCGACGTCGTGATCACCGACGAGCGCGGACAGGTCCGACAGGGTGGTCTTGTCCTTGATTCCGCCGCCGTACCAGAGGAAGTTCGCGGCATCCTGGAGTTGCTTGACTCCGTCCTGGCCCCACACCTTCTGAGCCTGGGAGAGGTTCTGCACGATCGTCATCAGGCAGATCCCCTGCGAGCCGAGGTGGGAGTACCACGCCGGGAGCTCGGGGAGGCGGCAGACGTTCGCGGCCTCGTCGAGGATGCACAGCATCGGTACCGGCATCCGGCCGCGCGGGCTACGGCGAGCGGTGCGCTGAGCGGCGTCGATGATCGAGCCGATCAACGCCGTGGTCAGCGCCGACGACGAGTCAGGCCCTTCCTTCGACAAGGCGTACAGCGTGTCGGTACTGGTCACGAACTTCTCGATCACGAACTCGCGCATCGAATGCGGGTAGCGCACGCCCCTACCGATGTCGGTGTCGAGGACCGCGCCGAGCGAGACGTCCACCCGCTCGGGTGGGAGCACGCTCATCACGTAGGTCTGCTCCTCGAGCAACCCGATGAACCGGCGAGCCATGTCGTACAGGCCGTCTCGCTGGCGCGGGTTGAGACCGCGCACCGATTGCAGCCGCATCGCGACAATCTGGTGGTTGTGTTCCTCGAGGACCTTCTGGGGGAGTTCGTTCTCCTCGTCGGAGAGCCAACCGTAAACGTGCAGCAGATCGCCGCCCGCACACGATGCCGCCAGCATCATCTGCGCGAGCAGTTCCTGTGCACCACCGTCGAAGTAGGAGGACTCCGCCTTCGCCGAACTGTCCTTCGATGCGGCCGCGAAGTAGGAGGCGAGCTTGCGGGCCGCGACGATGCTGGTGATTCCGCGCAGCGGATTCCACCAGAACCCGTCCCCGCCGGTGCGGGGGCCTTCGGCGATCCCTTGCAGGTCGTAGCGCCACACCGCGCCGAGTTGTTCGCGGACTCCGCGAGTGAGGTCGTGGCCATCACGCTTGTTCGAGGTGAACAACGCCGCGCCCGGCGCGGTGCACAGGGCGTCGATCGCCATCGCGGCCGTTTTACCCATGCGAGGTCCGGCCAGGGCGAACATCATGTCCTCCCAGGACATGTACACCTTCTGGTTGCCTTGGACCGTGCGGCCGACGATGACTCCGATGTCGGCGTCGTCGAGGGTGTCCCGGTCGGCCAGATCCGAGCGCAGCGACTTTGCGCGATCACGGGCCTGCTTGCCCGTCACCCCGGTCAGCTTCGATGTCGAGCCCATCAGACGGGCCTTGGCGTCGACGTCGTTCTTGCCGCCGCGTGACACCCGAGCGGCCGCAGCGACGCCGGCGAGACCGGAGCCGATGATTACCGCCATCACGAAGATCACTGTCGATACCGTCGGCCATGTCAGCTTCCCGCCGGCCACGGAGAACAGTGCCTGAAACGGATTGCCGGGGATCGACTCACCGGTGTCGGTGAACGCGTGCCCGAGCCAGAGCGATCCGTATCCGAGGGCGATCAGCACGATCACGAGCGATATCGCGATCAACGGGAACATCGACGACTGTGTGCCGGCACCCTTGGCGGTCGGCCTTTTGGTCACCATGCGTCCACACCACCCTCGACGGCCGCGTCGACGCCGCGGTCGATTTCGATGACCTGCGCGACCCGGTCGGTGATGTCGACGACCGAACCCGACGACTGTTCCTGGTGCGGTGTCTCTCGCAGAAGGTCGACCAGTCTCAGGGGTTCGACGTCGGCAGAGGTGGAGGACACGTCGAGGGTGTGTTCGGCAATGTCGTCGAAGTCGAGGCCATCGAGCTCGGCGGGCAACTCCAGAGCATCCATCGACAGACCCGGGTGGAGCACTGCGTCGTCGATACCGTTGTCGACCAACCGTTCCCGCCATGCATCCTCGTGCACAGCCGTGCGATTGACGGTGGCGTCCGCCCATTCCTGCTGGGTGGGGTCGGTGAAGGTTTGTGCGGTGATCAGCTCGTGCGCGACACCGGACGCGGCGAGGTACGCCGCTGCCCGCACCAACGACACGTCGGTGTCGAGCATCCCGAATGCGCGACTGTCACTGCGCGGCTCGTACGAGTGGGAGCGCGCGCGGATTTCCTCGCGGCGCACGTGCGCCCGGTCGGGGAGGCTGCGGCGGCGTGCGGCAGCCAGGGTGGCGCGGCGACCGCGTTCGTAGGCGGCGGCAGCGATCTGTGAGCGGCGCTGCAGCTCTGCGGTCGAGACGGAGCGTGTGGTCATCGACGTCCACCGCCATCGATGGTGAACGAGATGTGGTCAGTGCTAAGGAAGAGCGAGTGAGGAATCGACATGGAGGGCCTTCACTGGGAGCGTCGGCCAGCCCACAGCACGAGGACACCGACACCCGAACAATGGTGTGGCGCAGCGCTGTTGCTGGATGGACGCTCGACCGTGACCCTCATCGACGGTCGAACATCAGACAGCCTAGCTCATCATGACTCAGGTATCCACGCTGTCTGACGGTCGCCACGTCAATACGTCCATACGCTCAATGGTTCAAAAGCGTTGCTACAGCGAGCTTGGAGGCGGTCTCTCGACATCGAGAGACTGGAACCAGTTTATCCAAAGATTGCAGCTATCTATCTGGCCGTAATTTTCTGGGATACGTTCTAGTGCTTCCAAGGTCTTGCGGTACCCCGCGTACTTCTTGCGCAGGTCAAAAGCGCTTATGGCTTCATCTGCGGTCATCGGCAGTCGCAGTGCCATCCACTGGCGATATGGTGCGGTGTTTTCAGATTCGGAAGTAGAGGTCGGGAGGCGAAGTAACGCGCCCGGAAAGTGTTTGACTTCTACTCGTCTCTTGTCGCGAAGCAGAGTCGCCGCGCGTCGGAAGCTGACTCCAACTGCAGGCGGATCGTCGGATTGCATCAGTCGCAGGTTCTTGCCTACCAGCTTGTAGGTGCCAGTGATGTTCAGTGGGGCGGTGACTCCCGTGACAAAGAAGTGCCATAGGTCAGGTAGATCTGGGCAGCGTGTCGCAGCCAAGGCATTAAGAATCGCTGTCTGTCGACTTCCTGGACCTCTGCTCATGGGCCTCCGGTTCGAGACGTGGATCGGCCTAAGTGTTGCATGAAGTGGGATCATTTTGTCGTAAGTGTTGCAGGAAGGCGGGACAAACCACACTCATCCGGGCAAACTGAAGGCGCGGAAGCACAAAAGTAGACCCCTCTCCGGCTGCAACCGGAGAGAGGTCTTGTACTTCAGCACTCCCCGAGAAAAGGAGATGTCATGAGTGTATCCCCTCGTGAGCCTGCTGAGAATGATGATCCTGGCTCCGAACCACCCAGTAGTAGGACGAAGCTCCTCGTGGCTTTGGGTCTAGCAGGTCCGGCTACATGGGCCTGGGGCGTCGACGTCGGTGCCACGGTTTTTGCAGCAGTGATCTCGCTGTGGGACTCCGAGCAGTAGCAAGTTCGACGTGAGATCGGTTTGCTCGCGACTCCACCGGGCAAACCGATCTCGCATGCTCGCGGTGGGCGGCACCCTGCCGCTGCCCTGCGGCACCCGTCTACCGACGCACGGCGCGTTTCTTGCTCCCCGAGGGCGTCTTCCGGTCCTCGAATTTCAGCTTGAATCCGAAGATCTTGCTGCCCTGGTACGTACTCTCGGCCAGCGCGCCTCGGGCCCGGTACGTCTTGCCTGTCTTGCTTTTGGCGTCGAACTCGATGGTCTCCCCGGCTAGTAGCTTCTCGAGTTCCTGCTCGGTGAAGTCCTTACCGGGCCAGTGGTCGTTGGCACCCCATCCGCGGCCTTTGAACGTGACCGGTTTGCCTTTCCACACTCCGCTGACCAGGCCTGTGCGAGGTGCACGCTCCTCGAACCGAGGGTTGAAGCTCACGTGTGGATACTGCTTGCCGTCTTTGTCCATCACGCCGGGTTCGAGTTTTCCGGTGCAGGTGAACGTCTTTCCCGACTTCGCGCTCGTCGCGACAATCTCGATGACCTGACCGGCCAGCAGTTTCGCTACTTCGGTGTCGGTGAACCGGTGGCCACCGAATACCCGCTTCGCCCGGGTCACGACCGCGCCTGCATGGGTGAAGTGCAGCTCCGGCGGCAGATCGATCATCTCCACCGCCGCCCGAGTCACCCCGGCCTTGCCCATTCGTGCCTTGAGTTCGCCGGGCAGCTTGCTCGAATTTGCCTTCATCGTCTGCAGGTCGTGACGAACGAGATCGGCAACGAGGGACAGATAGTCGGCTGCCTCGCCGGTTCCGGCCTCGATCTGCGCCATCTGCTCGAAGACCTGCTCGGTGATCGTCAGGTCACCGATGTGTGTGCCCGGCAGGATTCGATGGTTGAGTTCGCCGATCGCGCTGAGGGTGATCTTGCCGCGCTGCTCGACCATCAGGGCCTTGCCGCCCGAGTTGTTCGTGACCTCGGCGTACGTGCTCGTTCGGGTCGCGCCGGTACCCACGTTCCGCTTCTCGAGCTGTTTCATCAGCCATCCCATCGTCGGGTGCGGGGGCCGAGTGGGGAAGCCTTCGTGGACGAAGGGGTCGGCGACGGTGCCGAGCGCGGTGACTCCTTCCGGCTGGTCGTTACTTTGCTGGTCCTCCTCCTCGGTGTTGAACACGCCTTTCCATCCGGCGAGTACGGGCACGTTCAGGGAGCCGACGAAGCTCGGGTACTTCTCGACGTGGCCGCGATGCTGGTCGTACTCGTAATCGGGCGCGAGCATGGTGAGGTAGTTCTTGGCGAGGAGCTCGTAGATCTCTTTGCCCAATGCGCCGTACGTCTTCTCCACTGCGTCCAGGGACGTCGGGACGTTGGGGCCCGGGCGGTTGGCACCGTGCGCGCCGCCGGATTTGACGTGGCTCGTGCGCGGGCCGCGGTGGCTCAGCGCCGCAGGGTCCACTCCGACGACGCCGGCGATCGTGTCGACCCGTGGGAGCAGTTCATTGAATTGCTCGATCGAGATGAACTTGTCCTCGGTGCGCGGGTAGGACACCACCTGCGCCTCGTACATCTTTTGATAGGTGTCGAGGACGTTCTTGGCTCCGAAGCCCTTCTTCGCCAGCAGAGACGACAGGGCTGCGAGGTCCATCAACCGCGGCGGGCCTGTCTTCTTACGGCTCGTCTCGTCGTGGATGACCGCGGAGGAAACGAGGCCGCCGGGGACATCGACCTGTGTGTCGAATCGATCGACGTCGGGGTCGGTGTATGTCACACCGTTCTCGTCACGAAAACGGTTCTCGTAGAACGCCTTCTTGACGTAATTCCTGTGTGCGTCGAGCCCGTCGCCGACGATCACAACCATCGCAGATTTGAGTCGGCCGTTGCGGAGCACGGTGGTCGCGCCCACGGTCTTGGTCGCGACTCGGGTGAACTGCATCGAGAGCATGTCCCACTTCGACCGGAAGTCGGCCTTGCGGTAG
>NZ_JASHKS010000086.1:0-1510 GCF_030056835.1 Rhodococcus sp. IEGM 1372
CTGAGCTCGGCGTGTCGAACCAAGGACCGGATCAACCGTTATTCAGACAGTCCCATCCAATGTTATTTGCAATTGTGTATCAGTTGCCCCATCTGATCAGACCCGGTGACGACGAGGCATCTATAGCTCAGTTCCATATCGATATAACCGAGTATGCACAGTCATGGTTGACCAATAAGGGCAGTAGGGACTGTTGGATAGCTCCCCGTAACAGCGGCAAGTCGACTTGGTTGTTCACGTTGCTACCTCTATGGGCAGCGGCACACGGACATAAGAAGTTCATTGCAGCATTCAGTGACTCAGAAGACCAGGCATCGACCCATCTACGTACGTTCAAGTCAGAGCTAGACAACAACGAACTGTTGAAGAAAGACTATCCAGAATTGTGCAAGCCGATGATGGGCGGGGGAGTGAAGCGTTACATAGCTCAGTCCAACACCATGATCCAACAGGCCAATGGTTTCTCATTCTCTGCCAAAGGTATCGACAGTAAGTCGCTAGGTCTGAAGATCGGGAACACTCGACCTGACTTGATTCTGTTGGATGACATCGAACCAACAGAGTCGAACTACTCACCCCATCTAGCCGAGACACGTAAAAGAACAATGCTCGATGGTGTGTTCATGCTCAATGACCGAGCAACCATTGTGATCGTTGGAACTACCGTGATGTCGAACAGCATCATCGACCAGTTGCGCAAGGTGGGTGAGTACCGTACTACGTGGGGTAGTACCAACCCTCAATGCGAGGTAGACAGTGATATCGAGGGTCGTAAGCAAGGCGAAGATGAATGTACTGATAATGGATATTATGTAAATAACCGTGAGGGTAGCCTAAGTACTGATAAAGACGAAACTAGTACCTCATATCCACCAGAATCGATTGAAGTATCGGTTAGCCGCTCACTGACCAATATCGATAATAAGTCTGCCGTAGACGAGATAGAGGGCACAGATTCGATAGCTCAGAATGGCGAATCGGCTCAAACTATGCGAACAATGTCAATTGGTACAAAGTTATCGATAGTGGGGGATAGTGATACTCAATCGTTATCTTTGCAAGAATTAGCATCGAGTGATTCTGATGAATGCTTGACAAAGGCCGGCGGGTCTGATTCATGCTCCACGGAAAACGATCTTAAATCGAACGCGCCTTTTCATGCATCATCTATACCTAACTCCCATATAAGAGAGTTTGAAAAGTTGGAGGCGCAACAGCTCGAATTGCTACGGGATGTGCCAGTGCCTAACAAAGGTGAAGCAGTATTAGATGAAAAGCAGATAGAATCTGTCTCGTTCTACGATTCATTGGATCAAGAATTGCAATGGGTAGTAGATGAACGAATCAACGTGCATTACTATCCTGCCGTCGTTACGAATGCAGATGGTACCGAGTCGTCATGGTGGCCTGAATACAAGCCACTCGATGAGTTGAACAAGATTCGTCATACCCGTTCGGGACTGCCCCGAGTTCAGTTGACTCGTGGGGTTGAGTGATTCAGGCCGCGTGT
>NZ_JASHKS010000087.1:0-1498 GCF_030056835.1 Rhodococcus sp. IEGM 1372
TCGTCGCGGGCCATCTGCCCGAGGCTGCGTCCGCGGCGGCGGGTGGAGATCCACAGCACCAGGAAGTCCTGGACCGCCCCGGCGAACACGACGCCGATGATGATCCACATGGTGCCGGGCAGGTAGCCCATCTGGGCGGCGAGGACGGGGCCGACGAGCGGGCCTGCTCCGGCGATGGCGGCGAAGTGGTGGCCGAACAGCACCCGACGGTCCGTCGGCATGTAGTCCTTGCCGTTTTCCAGAATCTCGGCAGGAGTGGCGCGGTCGTCGCGTGGGAGGACGATCTTGCGTTCTATCAGCCTGGCGTAGAAGCGAAAAGCGAAGATGTACGTACACACCGCGGCGATGACGAACCAGACGGCGTTGGGATTCTCTCCGCGGACGATCGCGATGATCGTCCACGCAACACCGCCGAGTAGGCCGATGGCAACGAGCATCAGGCGCTTGATCGGGGTCATCGGATGTGACTCGACGACGCCGACCGGCGGTAGGTCGGGATCTGTCTTCAGCAATTCGACGTGTGGTTCGTCGGCCGCTTTCAGTGACATGTGTGGGGTCTCCAGGATCGCAGGTGTGACTGCGATCACCCTATGTGGGCCGCCGGTGTGCGTCCTCGAATCGACGCATCGCGGTGCGCCCGGCGGTCGCTGGAGTGCGACGAGCGGCAACCGCGGCGACGATGCCCGCGGTCAGCCGCCCAGTGCGTCGTCGACGGCCCGGGCGCTGAGCACCTGATCCAGCACCAGCGCCGCACTGCCGATCACCCCGGAAAGGTCACCGTGGGTGGTGGCCTGGATGGTGAGGGCCTTGGTGGCCAGCGCGGTGGCGTTTCCGTAGACGGTCTCGCGGAGGCCGGCGACGAAGATGTCGTAGGCGTTCGCCATGTCGCCGCCGACGATGAGGACCTCGGGGTTGAGCAGATTGACGGCACCGGCCAGAGTTTCACCGATATGGCGTCCGCTGTCGCGAATGAGTCTGCGCGCTTCGGGGTCACCGCTCACCGCGAGATCGACGACGCCGCGGACATGGCCCACTTCGCGGCCCTGCTCGTTGAGTGCGCGCACCAGAGCCCAGCCGCCCGCGATGGCTTCGAGGCAGCCGCTGTCGCCGCACCTGCACGCGACGCCTGCCGCGGCAGCGGTCTTGGTGTGGCCGAATTCGCCTGCAGCGCCCAATGATCCGCGCTGCAATGCGCCGCCTGCGACGATTCCGGCACCGAGCCCGGTCGAGGCCTTGACCAGAAGGGCGTTCTGGAAGCGATCTCGATTGTCGCGGCGTTCGGCCAGCACCATCGCGTTGGCGTCGTTGTCGAGAAACACCGGAGCAGACGTGGTGTCGGCGAAGAACGGTGCCAGCGGCACTCCGTCCCAGCCGTGCATGATCGGCGAGTCGAGACTGCAGCCTCGGTCGGTGTCGGCGGTGCCGGGGATGGACAGTCCGACGCCGAGGATGCGGTGGTCGGTTCGGTGCGATTCGTCGAGCAAGGCCTGCAGTCGCT
>NZ_JASHKS010000017.1:0-84361 GCF_030056835.1 Rhodococcus sp. IEGM 1372
GAACGGAAACTAACCGACGCCAAGGTCGGATCCACCGTTAATCTGACACTCCCCGCGCGTTCGGATTCGCTATCGATTCGGGTCTATTTCGCGCGCACTTGGCGAACGCGCGCGCATTTGCGGGATCACGGGGGTGGGGTGCGGCGAGGGCGAGGGCGAGGTCGGCGGAGGGGCTAGGGGTGAGCGAGGGCGACGGTGCGGCTCTGGCGGCTGGGTTCGTCGCAAATGCGTGCGCATTCGTCAGACGCGTTCGGATTCGCTATCGATTCGGGTCTATTTCGCGCGCACCTGGCGAACGCGCGCGCGTTTGCGGGATCACGGGGGTGGGCCTGGGCGGGGTGAGCGGGCCAAGGGGAGCGGGGCAGAACCGAACCCCACGCGACTCAGACGCTCAGCATTGTCCCGCCCCCGCGGCGTCGAGTCCCCGCAGAATTTCGTTCTGATCGCCGGGCGGGACGTCGTTCCAGCTGGGCGCGGTGGTCATTTCGGTGCGCAGACCCTCGACCGACTTGGCGCGATCGGAGATTCCGGTCTGCTCCAGCGCGTCGATGGACGGCAGAAACTGGGTGCAGGTTTGCTGGTAGAGCGCTTCACCGGTGACGCCGGAGGTCGCGTCGGTCGGAGTTGCAGGCTCGGCAGCAGGCGGTACCTCGGACACAGGCGCAGGAGCGGGCGCGGGCGCAGGTGATTCGACCGTGGTGCTGGTCGGGACCGTGGTGGAGGCGACAGCAGACGTGGTCGTAGCAGCGGCGGAAGTGCTCGACGCTTCCTCGGTCGACGCCTCGTTGCCGCATCCGGCCACCGAGACGGCCACGATCAGCCCGAGCAATCCGGTCGCGATTTTTCCGTTCATCGCAACTGTGTACCACCTACGGCAGAACCGCCGACGTCAAAGCAGGGTCTGCGCACGTCCGGTGATGGTGCTCAGCGCCGTCGACCAGGCGAGGTCTTTCGGGTCGAGGAACGCTCCGTGGCCGGCACCGGGCAGCACGACGAGCTCGGGATCGGTACTGCCTGCCTTCGTGGCGGCGTCGACGTAGACGCGGCTCTGGTTCACCGAGACGGTTTGATCGGCGTCACCGTGCAGCGCGGTCAGTGGAACGTCGAGGGGGAGGTATTCGATGGGTGAGGCGATCTTGTAGCGTCCGGGCACCTCGTTCGGCATGCCGCCGAGGAAGGCAGGCACGAACTTGTCGCCGCCGATGTCGGCTGCCCGCTTCATGTCGAAGACGCCGGCCATGATTGTGGCGCTGCGGGGCTTGATCTTCGGTTCTGCTCCGGGCGCATCGACCGGCATCAGGTGTCGAGCAGCAACCCATGCGGCGAGTTGGCCACCGGCCGAATGTCCGGCGACGTGGACGCGATCGAGATCGAGTCGCCCGTCTGCTGCGCCCTGTACGACGGTTGCCAGGGCCTCGGTGGCGTCGTCGACGTCGGAGAGGGTGTTGGCCCAGTTGTTCGGGCCACGTCGGTACTCGACGTTCCACACGGCGATGCCCTCGTCGGCGATGGCCGTCGACATCTGCTGGAAGTAGGACAGGTCGAGGTCTTCCTGCCATCCGCCGCCGTGAATCATCACCACCACCGGGAGCGAGGTGGCGTTGTTGTCGGGGAGGTACAGGTCGCCGATGTTGTCCGGTTCGTATCCGTACTTCAGTCGGATGGGATCCCCGGCCGGACCCGATACCGGTTGCAGCGCAGCCGAATACGTCTCGGCGGTACTCGGTGAGGAGTCGGTGTCGGCCGAACTGCAGCCGACCAACGCGACCGTCAGCAGACCGGATAGGAAATGACGACGATTCACGCGCGCTGCGCCGTCCACTCGAGCAGTTCGGTGAGGGGCCAGGTGTTGATCACGCGCTCGGCAGGCACACCCTGCGCTTCGGCGCGGATGCAGCCGTAGCCCTGCCAGTCGAGCTGGCCTGGTGCGTGGGCGTCGGTGTCGATGGAGAACAGGCAGTCGCGCTCGAGGGCGATGTCGATCAGTCGCTCGGGGGGATCCTGGCGCTCGGGTCTGGCATTGATCTCCACCGCGGTGCCGAACTGGCGGCAGCCCTCGAACACCACGGGGGCGTCGAACGTCGATTCGGGTCGGGTGCCGCGGCCACCTTCGACGAGCCGTCCGGTGCAGTGGCCGAGGACGTCGACATGCGGGTTGGCGATTGCGGTGACCATGCGCTTGGTCATCGTCTTGGAGTCGGCTCGCAGGTTGGAGTGCACGCTCGCCACCACCACGTCCAGCTCGGCGAGCAGACCCTCGTCCTGGTCGAGGGATCCGTCGTCGAGAATGTCGACTTCGATTCCGGTGAGGATGCGGAACGGTGCGAGCCGCTCGTTGAGCTCGGCGATCACGTCGAGCTGTGCGCGCAGGCGCTCGGCGGTGAGGCCGTTGGCGACCTTGAGGCGCGGGGAATGATCGGTGAGAGCGCAGTATTCGTGGCCGAGCCGCGCGGCGGTGCGCATCATCTCCTCGATGGGGCTGCCGCCGTCGGACCAGTTGGAATGGGTGTGCAGATCGCCCTTCAGCGCGGCGCGAAGTTCGTTGTCGCCGATGGGTTCTGCTGCGTCTCGTCGCTCGCGGAGATAGTCCGGGACGTCCTGAGTCAGAGCCTGGCGAATGATCAGCGAGGTCTTGGCTCCGATACCGGTCAGCGAGGACCAGCTGTCTGCCTTCTCGTGCTCGGATCGTTGTGCGGGCGTGAGAGATTCGACGACATCTGCGGCCCGGCGGTAGGCCTTGACGCGATGGGTGTCCGCGCGAGAGCGTTCGAGCCAGAAACCGATCTCTCGAAGTGCGTCCACCGGATCCATGCGGTCCATTGTGCCTGGCGGTACCGACACGTGTTCACGGGGTAAACGGACAAAACTCTCAGGGAGTTACCAGGTCGCTCACTCCCCATCGGCTTGAAGCTGCAACTACCATCGGCAGTCATGACCAAGAAATGGTGGATCGTAGGAGTAGTTGTCGTCGCCGTGGTGGCGCTCGGGCTGTACTTCGGCCCCAAGATCTATGCATCGCTGCAAGAAGACGACGCCCCGGCAGCATCGGTGTCCACCTCGGGCGCGCAAGCCGCCAGCACCGAGAGCATCGATGGACGGTGGATCGTCACCCCAGGTGACGCTGCGAACGCGACCGCCGCGGGCTACACCGTCGACGAGCTGCTCAACGGGTCCGATGTCACCGTCGTCGGGTCGACGACCGAGGTCGCGGGCAACGTCGTCATCGCCGACGACACCCTCACCGAGGGGCAGGTGGTCGTCATGACCAACTCGATCAGTACCGACAGTGATCGTCGTGACAGCCAGTTCCGCGGCAACATCTTCGACACCGCCACCTACCCGACGGCGACGTTCAACATCGACTCGCCCATCGATCTGTCCTCGCTGCCCAAGGACGGCACCACCGAAACCGTCACCGCCGAGGGCACTTTGACGCTCAAGGATCAGACGCGTCCGGTCTCGGTGGAGATGGAGGTGCTGCAGTCCGGTGACACGCTCATCGCGTCGGGCGCAATTCCCACCACGTGGACCGATTACGGCATCGAACCGCCGTCGCTCGGCTTCGTCACTGTCGAGGGCTCGGGAACCGTCGACTTCCTGATCAATCTGAGTCAGCAGTAGCGCGTTCTCTCGCGGTCGCAGGCGACCATCCCGGCGGTCCGACGAGATATCCGACGCGTTCCTTCCACGACCGCGATGCCGCAACGTCCCGCGCGATGTTGCGGTATTCGTGTGTCTGGAGGGTCCAGATGTTGAACGTGTCGACAGGCTTGGTGAGTCCGTAGTTGGGTCGCTCGACCTCCTCGGCGTACGTGCCGAACAGGCGGTCCCAGATGATGAGGATGCCGCCGTAGTTCTTGTCCAGATACTGCGGATCGCGGCCGTGATGGACGCGGTGATGCGAGGGCGTGTTGAAGACGAACTCGAACGGACGCGGCAGTCGGTCGATGCGCTCGGTGTGCACCCAGAACTGGTAGACGAGGTTGATCGAGAAGCCGACGAACACCATCCACGGCGGCATGCCGAGCAGGGGGAGCGGTAGCCACATGATGACCTCGCCGCTGTTGTTCCACTTCTGTCGCAGCGCCGCCGCGAAGTTGAAGTATTCGCTCGAATGATGGGCCTGATGCGTCGCCCAGATCAGTCGGGTTCGATGCGCGATGCGGTGATAGCCGTAGAACAGCAGGTCGACGCCCAGGATCAGGATCACCCACGTGTACCAGGCGTCGGCCGGAAGATGCCACGGCGCGACGTAGACGTAGATCGCCGTGTAGCCGACCAGCGCCAACGCCTTCCAGGCCGTTGTGGTCGCGATGGACACCAGTCCCATGCTCAGGCTCGAGCGCGCATCCCGAGCCGAATAGCTACCCCGCTCACCGTCTTCGAGCTTCGCGGCCGCAATCCACTCGATCGCCAACAGCAGTGCGAACGCGGGAATGGCCAGCGCGACGGGATCGCGCAGCGGTTCGGGCAGTGCATTCCACGCCGAACCGATCCACTCGCTCATCGAACCTCCCGCGTGACAATTAGAGGTTGAGTGTAACGCTTCCTGGCCGGTTTCCCCACGGCTCGTACCGTGGAAGGGGCATCGGCCGAAAGAGCGGAGTCGAACTTGTTGCAGAAAATCGCGTTCACGATCGGACAGGTGGTCGAGTCGGCGTTGGGTGTCGTCGGTATCCGAGTCGGTACCGAGGAACCGCCGCACACGAGCCGTCGACTGACCGATGCGGTGGAGATCCGTCGTTACGAACCACGCATCGCGGCGCAGACCATCGTCGACGCCGATGAGGAAGAGGCACGGCAGGAGGGTTTCCGCCGCCTGGCTCGATACATCTTCGGTGGGAACGGGGGCAAGAAACGGGTCGCGATGACCGCTCCCGTCAGTCAATCACCGGCAGGGTCGCAGAAGATCGCCATGACTGCGCCGGTATCGAGTACACCCGGCAGCGACGGGTGGGTTGTTCGGTTCTTCATGCCGTCCGAGTGGACGATGGACACGCTGCCCGAGTCCGACGACGACCGCGTGACGTTGACGGAGGTTCCGGCGGAGACGGTCGCCGTACTGCGTTTCAGCGGTGGCCGCGGCCGAGGCGACGTCCAACCGCAGATCGCGGCGTTGACCGATGCGTTGCGTGCCGAGGGCATCGAGATGCTGGGTGAGCCGATGACCTGGTTCTACGATCCTCCCTGGACCTTGCCGCCGTTGCGTCGTAACGAGGTGGTCGTGGCGATACCGGACGGTTCATGACACGTCGGGGTGGTCAGGTGAACACTCGCTATTTCCCTACTGCGATGGTAGGAATTGAACGTGCACATCACGGCCAAGGCGGACTATGCGGTTCGCACGCTTGTCGAACTCGCGGCGGTCGGTGGGCAGCGGCCCGCGAAGGCCGAGGCGCTGGCCTTGGCGCAGGGCATACCGCACAAGTTTCTCGAATCGGTGCTCTCGGATCTGCGTCGCGCAGATCTCGTGTGCAGTAGACGGGGACCCGACGGCGGCTACTGGCTCGCGCGTGAGGCGTCGGACATTTCTGTTGCCGATGTGATGAGGGCCGTCGAGGGCCCGTTGGCGTCGGTGCGCGGTCAGCGGCCCGAGGATGCGGAGTACGCAGGCCCGGCCGAGCCACTGACCCGGGTGTGGCTGGCGGTGCGCGCCAATCTGCGTGCGGTGCTCGAGGCGGTGTCTCTGGCCGACATCGTCGAGGACGATTTACCGGACCTCGTGAACGTGCTGATCAGCGAACCGACCGCCTGGGCTCGACGATGATCCGGGACACATGAGCAGTCCTGTGTGACGCGATCGACAATATTGCACGTCACTGCAAACTTGCAGATGGGTGCAAGTTCCGTATCTTGGTAATCGTGACCTCTCCGACGGGCCTTCGCGATCTCAAGAAGGCTGCCACCCGCGACGCGCTCGGCCTGGCCGCCGTTCGTCTGGGCAAGGAGCACGGTTTCGACGCGGTCACCGCCGACGGCATCGCGCACGAGGCGGGAGTGTCCACCCGCACGTTCCACAACTACTTCTCCAACAAGGAAGAAGCGGTTCTGCACCACATCGAGGTCTCCGCACTCGAATGGTTCGAGCTGCTGCGTGCCAGGCCGTCGACCGAACCGATCTGGGACTCGTTGCGGCACATAGCAATCAACTTGGTCGCCGATCCCGGACGGGACCTGGAGGACACCTTCGCGGCGGCCCGGCTCATCGAAGCCAACCCCGCACTGATGGCCCGGAAACTCGAAATGCACCACTCGCTGACCCGCAAGCTCGGCGAGGCCATCGCCGAGCGAACCGGCACCGACATCGACACCGACCTGTACCCCAACCTCCTGCAAATGGCCGTCGGTGGTGCCGTGACCTCCGCGCTGAACATCTGGATCACCGACCCAGCAGGTGCGTCGACGCCCAAGGCCCTCATCGAAGAAGCCTTCGACCAACTCCGCGCTGGACTCCCTGAACCACATCCCCACCCCGACTCGTCCGAACACAACCGAGGAGCTTGACAGTGGCCACCTATCTCTACCGAATCGGAAGATTCGCGTACCGACGCAAGGGCATCGTCCTCGGACTGTGGCTGGCGATTCTGGTTCTCGCCGGAGTGGGTGCCGCGACGCTGTCCGGCCCCACCGCCAACTCGTTCAACATTCCGGGCACACCGGCGCAGGCTGCGTTGGACCTGCAGGAGCAGCGCTTCGGCAACGCCGAGGATCCCCTGACCGCCGTCAATGCCGAGTATGTGTTCCAGGCACCGGACGGGCAGACGCTCGACACCCCGCAGTACACCTCGGCCATCGATGCCACCATCGCCGAGATCGAGAAGGTGGATGCGGCAAAGCCCGCGGAAGGTGCTCCGCCGCTGGCGAACCCGGTCGCTGCAAACCAGTCCACGATCGAGCGATACACCGAGGCGGCAGCGGAAGCGGGTACCCCCGCCGACGAGGTAGCAGCCGACGCCGCAGCCACATCGCCGTTGAGCCCCAACGGCAACGTCGGAACGGTCACCGTGCCGATCAACGTCGAGCTCGGCGACGTCACCGACCAGATCCGCACCGAACTCGACGAGGCAGCACAGCCCGCGCGAGACGCCGGATTGACCGTCTTGCTCGGCGGAACCGTCGCGCAGGACACCGCCCCGCCCGGCGGTACGTCGGAACTCGTCGGTCTGGCCGTCGCCGCCGTCGTGCTGCTCATCATGTTCGGATCCGCCGCGGCCGCCAGCCTGCCTCTCATCACCGCCATCGTCGGTATCGGCATCTCGAGTCTCGCGATCACCACGGCATCCGGTTTCGCCAGCTTGTCGACGTTCACACCGGTGCTCGCCATCATGATCGGCCTTGCCGTCGCGATCGACTACTCCCTGTTCATTCTGGCTCGCTATCGACACGAGTTGACGCTGACGGACGACCGTGAGGAAGCCGTCGGCCGGTCGGTGGGAACCGCAGGCTCGGCCGTCGTGTTCGCCGGTGCCACCGTGCTGATCGCACTCGTTGCGTTGCGCGTCGTCGGAATCCCGTTCTTGTCGCAGATGGGTCTGGCCGCCGGGTTCGCAGTGTTCATCGCGGTACTGATCGCGCTGACGTTCCTGCCCGCCATGCTCGGTCTGTACAAGGGCAAGGCCTTCGCGGGCAAGATCAAGTTCGTCAACACTGCCGACCCGGAATCTCCCGACGCCAAGCCCACCAACGGACTTCGGTGGGCCAGGTTCCTGGTCAAGCGGCCCGCGGTGGGACTCATCGGCGGCATCGTTCTGCTCGGCGTCATCGCAGGCCCCGCCACCGGTCTGTCGCTGGCCCTGCCGTCCATCGCCACGTCCGATCCGTCGACGCCGGCGCGTCAGGCCTACGACATCGTCGACGAAGGGTTCGGCCCCGGACGCAACGGTCCGCTGTTGGTCATCGCCGACGCCTCCAGCGTCGCCGAGGCCGATCGGACGGCGTCGTTCGGCAAAGTGGTCGAGACCATCACCGAGCAGTCCGATGTCACGAATGCCCAGATCGTCGCCGTCAACCCGGCCGGTGACACCGCGCAGATCCTCGTCACGCCGTCGTCCTCGCCGAATAGTGAGCAGACCAAGGATCTGGTGGCGAATCTGCGCGACGCCGAACCGGGCGTGCAGGCCAGTGACGGTGTCTCCTACGGCGTCACCGGGCAGACGGCGCTCGAGCTCGACGTCTCCGAACGCCTGCAGGACGCGCTCGTTCCGTACCTGGCAGTGGTGGTCGGTCTGGCGTTCGTGCTGCTGATGCTGGTGTTCCGCTCCATCCTGGTGCCGCTGACCGCGACGCTCGGATTCCTGCTCAGCGTGCTCGCGACCTTCGGTGCCACGGTGTTCATCTTCCAAGAGGGCGGGCTCGGCCTGATCTCCAACCCGCAGCCGATCGTCAGCTTCATGCCGATCTTCCTCATCGGTGTGGTGTTCGGCCTCGCGATGGACTACCAGGTGTTCCTCGTGTCGAGAATGCGCGAGGAGTTCGTCCACGGAGCCGCCGCCAAGGATGCCGTCGTCAACGGCTTCAAGTACGGCGCACGCGTGGTCACCTCGGCCGCAGTCATCATGATCTCGGTGTTCGCGGCCTTCATCGCCGAACCGGACTCGTTCATCAAGTCCATCGGATTCGCGCTCGCCGCGGCCGTCTTCTTCGACGCGTTCGTCGTGCGCATGGTGCTGATCCCGTCGGTCATGGCGCTGATGGGCGACAAGGCCTGGTGGCTGCCGAAGTGGCTGGACAAGATCCTGCCCAACGTCGACATCGAAGGGGCCAAGTTGAAGACGGCTCCTGAGAAGAACAAGTAGTACTCACCCTGGGCTGGTCGGCCGAAGATTACCCGCAACACTCGAAAAACGGAGAGACTGTCATTCATGTGTACGAGTAATCTTCGGCCATCATGCTGATTCCGCTGCTTCGCACGTATCTGGCTCCGTACAAGCTGCCGATCGTCGCGTTGGTTCTGCTGCAACTCGTCGCCACGTTGGCGGCACTGTTCCTGCCCAGCCTCAATGCCGACATCATCGACAAGGGCGTCACCACCGGAGACACGGGCTACATCCTGTCGGCCGGTGGAGTGATGCTGCTGGTCTCGGCAGTGCAGATCATCAGCTCGGTAGCCGCGGTGTTCATCGGAGCGCGCACGGCCATGGGTGTCGGACGCGACCTGCGCGGTGCGATCCTGCATCGCGTCGGCACGTTCTCGGCCCGTGAGGTGGGCCAGTTCGGTGCGCCGTCGCTGATCACCCGCAACACCAACGACGTTCAGCAGGTGCAGTTGGTGATCGTCATGGGGTTCACCATCGTGGTGATGGCCCCGATCATGTGCGTCGGTGGCATCGTGATGTCGCTGCGCGAGGACCTCGGCCTGTCCTGGATCCTGTTGATCGCGGTGCCGGGGTTGGCGATCTCCATGGGCCTGATCATCGTCAAGATGGTGCCGGCCTTTCGTTCGATGCAGAAGCGCATCGATGCCGTCAATCGTGTTCTGCGTGAGCAGATCACCGGAATTCGCGTGGTGCGAGCGTTCGTTCGCGAGGATTTCGAGATCGACCGTTTCGGGGCGGCCAACAGCGCGCTCACCGACACCGCCCTGCGCGTCGGACGGCTCATGGCCCTGATGTTCCCGACGGTCATGCTCATCAGCAACGTCACCAGCGTTGCCGTCATCTGGTTCGGCGGTCATGCGATCGACGACGGCACGATGCAGATCGGCTCTCTCACAGCGCTTCTGAGCTACATCATGCTGATCCTCATGTCGGTGATGATGGCGTCTTTCATCGCGATGATGGTGCCCCGTGCGTCGGTGTGTGCCGATCGCATCAGCGAGGTACTCGCCACCGAATCCTCGGTCGTGTTGCCCGACAAACCGAAGACTTTCGCGTCCTCGCCGGGAACGGTCGAGCTCGTCAACGCCGAATTCTCGTTCCCCGGAGCCGAATATCCAGTGCTGTGTGGGGTGAACCTGCGGGCCGAAGCAGGCAAGGTCACCGCCATCATCGGCGGTACCGGCTCGGGAAAGTCCACCCTCGTCAACCTGATTCCGCGACTCATCGACGTCACCGGCGGTGAGGTACGCGTCGGCGGGGTCGATATCCGCGAACTCGATCTGGACCTGCTGCGCTCCGAGATCGGCCTGATTCCGCAGAAGCCATACCTGTTCTCGGGCACCATCGCGAGCAACCTGCGCTACGGCAAATCCGATGCCACCGACGAGGAATTGTGGGAGGCACTCGAGATCGCGCAGGGAGCCGACTTCGTTCGCGCCATGCCGGAGGGACTGGAAACACCCGTCGCGCAGGGCGGTACGACGGTATCCGGGGGTCAGCGGCAACGTCTCGCCATCGCCCGCGCGTTGGTCCGCAAACCCAGCATCTATCTGTTCGACGACTCGTTCTCCGCACTGGACCTCACCACCGACGCCAATCTGCGTGCGGCTCTGAAGGCAGTGACGCGAGATGCCTGCATGATCGTTGTCGCTCAACGCGTCTCGACCATCATCGACGCCGATCAGATACTCGTACTCGACGACGGAAAGCCGGTAGGTGTGGGTACCCACGACCAATTGATGGCCGATTGCCCCACCTACGCCGAGATCGTCGACTCGCAGCACGCCGTGGGTGCACTGTGACCGCGCAGGTGGAGAAGGCGGAAGAGGAAGACGCCGCCCCCGTCTCCAAGACTGTGAAGCCGGGAACCAAGGCCCGCAACTTCAAGGGCTCGTTCAAACGACTGATCGGCCTGCTCGCTCCCGAGCGAGTGTTCCTGTCGATCATGCTGGCGTTCGGTATCGCCAGCACCGTGCTGACCGTCGCCGCGCCCAGCGTCCTCGGACACGCGACGGACCTCATCTTCAACGGTGTCGTCGGCCGCGAGCTCGATCCGGGTCTGACCAGAGACCAGGCCATCGACCAGCTGCGCGCGGAGGGGAACGACTCCGTCGCAGATCTGGTGTCCGGGACGAACCTGACTCCCGGAGCCGGAATCGACTTCGGTGCGGTCGGAACCGTGCTGATGTGGGTCCTGGTTCTGTACGTGCTCTCTGCGGTGCTGGCCTGGGCGCAGGGATACATCCTCAACATCGCCCTGCAGCGTCGAATCCTGTTGCTGCGCGGCAGCGTCGAAGCGAAGGTGCATCGACTGCCGCTGAAGTACTTCGACAACAATGCTCGCGGCGAGACGCTGAGCCGCGTCACCAACGACATCGACAACGTCTCGACCAGCCTGCAGCAGACGCTGAGTCAGTTGATCACGGGCATTCTCACCGTGCTGGGGATCCTCGGCGTCATGATCTGGATCTCGCCGTTGCTCGCTCTCGTTGCGGTACTGACCATTCCGGCGTCGTTCGCGGTCACCGCCGTCATCGCCAAGCGCTCACAGCCGCACTTCGTCGCGCAGTGGAAGCACACCGGCAAGCTCAACGCGCA
The DNA here is from genome assembly GCF_030056835.1 of Rhodococcus sp. IEGM 1372. Classification (NCBI taxonomy): domain Bacteria; kingdom Bacillati; phylum Actinomycetota; class Actinomycetes; order Mycobacteriales; family Nocardiaceae; genus Rhodococcus; species Rhodococcus sp. IEGM 1372. The sequence goes on from NZ_JASHKS010000017.1 coordinate 11,415, forward strand.
GATCGAAGAGACGTACACGGGCCACGAGATCGTCAAGGCCTTCGGCCGTCAGGCAGACGTGGAACGCGAATTCGGCGACCGCAACGAGAAGCTGTTCCAGTCGAGCTTCCGGGCGCAGTTCATCTCCGGCATGATCATGCCCGTCATCATGTTCCTCGGGAACATCAACTACGTGGTCATCGCCGTGGTCGGCGGGCTGCGGGTCGCGTCGGGCACACTCACTCTCGGTGAGGTGCAGGCGTTCATCCAGTACTCGCGTCAGTTCACGCAACCGCTCACGCAGGTGGGTTCGATGGTGAACCTGGTGCAGTCGGGTGTCGCGTCGGCCGAGCGCATCTTCGAGGTCCTCGACGCCGAGGAAGAAGACGCCGACCCGGCCGATGCGGTGCGGCCCACCGAGCGCCGAGGACGCGTCGAATTCGAGGACGTCTCGTTCGGCTACTCTCCCGACCGACCACTCATCGAGAACCTCTCGTTGGTGGCCGATCCCGGGCATCTGGTCGCGATAGTCGGACCGACCGGCGCGGGCAAGACCACCCTGGTGAACCTCATCATGCGGTTCTACGAGATCGATTCCGGCCGAATCACCCTCGACGGCGTCGACACCCGCAAGATGACCCGCGAGGAACTGCGCGCCCGCACCGGAATGGTGCTTCAGGACACCTGGCTGTTCGGCGGAACCATTCGCGACAACATCGCCTACGGCGACCCGGGTGCCAGCGAGGAAGAAATCCTCGAGGCCGCGCGAGTGAGCTACGTAGACCGCTTCGTCCACTCGTTGCCCGACGGCTACGACACGATCATCGACGAGGAGGGCAACAACGTCAGCGCCGGTGAGAAGCAGCTCATCACGATCGCCCGCGCCTTCCTGGCCAAGCCGCTGATCCTCATCCTCGACGAGGCCACCAGCTCGGTCGACACCCGTACCGAACTGCTGGTGCAGAAGGCCACCGCGAAGCTGCGCACCGATCGCACCAGCTTCGTTATCGCACACAGGCTTTCGACCATCCGCGACGCGGACACCATCGTGGTGATGGAGAACGGCAGCATCGTCGAACAGGGCAATCACGAGGAACTGCTCGCGGCCAAGGGTGCCTACTTCCGCCTGAATGCGGCTGGAGCGGCTCCGCCGCAGGTGCACGGAAACTCGTAGCCTGCTACGAGTTTCCGCTCACAAGCGGCGAAGCGGCATACTGACGCGGTGAGTTCCTCCAGTTTCGGCTTCGATATCGGCACCCGGCTCGACGGTGAGTTGGGCCGTACCGGCACCATCCACACCCCGCACGGTGACATCGCCACCCCCGCGTTCATCGCGGTGGGGACCAAGGCAACCGTCAAAGCGGTGCTGCCGGAGGCGATGAAGGAACTCGGCGCGCAGGCGGTGCTCGCCAACGCGTACCACCTGTATCTGCAGCCGGGCTCGGACATCGTCGACGAGGCGGGTGGACTGGGCAAGTTCATGAACTGGGACGGGCCGACGTTCACCGACAGCGGCGGATTTCAGGTGATGTCGCTCGGCGTCGGGTTCAAGAAGGTCATCTCGATGGATGCCACGCGCGTGCAGTCCGACGACGTCATCGCCGAGGGCAAGGAACGTCTCGCGCACGTCGACGACGACGGGGTGACGTTCAAGTCCCACCTCGACGGCTCCAAGCATCGGTTCACTCCCGAGGTGTCGATGCAGATTCAGCATCGCCTCGGAGCAGACATCATGTTCGCGTTCGACGAGCTGACCACGCTGATGAATACCCGCGGCTACCAGGAGAAGTCGGTCGATCGGACGCAGGCGTGGGCAAATCGATGCGTCCTCGAGCACGAACGGCTGACGGTCGAGCGCGCCGACAAGCCGTATCAAGCGCTGTTCGGGGTGGTGCAGGGCGCGCAGTACGAGGATCTGCGACGCAAGGCCGCACACGATCTCGAGACCATCACCGGCGAGACGGGTCGCGGCTTCGACGGCTACGGCATCGGCGGCGCACTCGAGAAGCAGAACCTGGGCACCATCACTCGGTGGGTGAACGAGGAACTGCCCGAACACAAGCCGCGGCACATGCTCGGCATCAGCGAGCCGGACGACTTCTTCACCGCCATCGAGAACGGTGCCGACACGTTCGACTGCGTCAATCCCTCACGCGTGGCTCGCAATGCGGCGATCTACGTGCCGACGGGACGCTTCAACATCAACACCGCCAAGCATCGTCGCGACTTCACCCCGATCGACGAGAACTGCGACTGCTACACCTGCGCGCACTACACCCGCGCGTACATCCATCACCTGTTCAAGGCCAAGGAGATGCTCGCCTCGACGCTGTGCACTATCCACAACGAGCGCTTCACGGTCAAACTCGTCGACGACATTCGCGCCTCCATCGATAAGGGACGCTTCATCGAATTCAAGACGGAGTTCCTGGGTCGCTTCTATGCGTCGAAGACTGCGTGAGCTGATCTTCGAGCTCCGAAATGCGCTGTAGCAGTTCCTGTTCCCGCTCGCCGGCTTTGCGCTGGTAGACCTCGGAGAGCTCCGCGAGGTAGGCCGCGTCGTAGCGGGGGATGATGCTGCGGGTGCAGTTCCAGTCGAATGCCTCGACGTCGATGACGACGCTGCGTTCGCACGTGGCGGCGACGGTCATGTCGCCGATCTTTTTCAGCCGGTCCAGCAGTTCGGGGTCGTCGGCCGCTTCGACGGTACGTGCCCGTCCGTAGAGCTTGAGGCGTTGGCGCAGAGGGTAATTCACCAGAAGCAGTGCGACGCGATCGTCGTGATCGAGATTGGCAGCCGTGACGTACTGGTGGTTACCGGCGAAATCGGCGAAACCCAGCGTGTGATCGTCGAGAACCTGCAGAAAGCCCTTCGGGCCACTTCGGTACTGGATGTAGGGCCACCCGGTCTCGGCGACGGTGGCGATCTGGAATTGATCGAGCGCGCGAATCATGGCCTTCTCGCGAGTGTCGAGAGGCGTCGGGCCGGCGTCGGGTCGCTCGGTCTGTGAGCCGTAGGCGGTGTAACTGCCGTCGACCTTCTGCCGCGCAATCGCAGCAGGACCGAACATCAAGTGGTGATAGTGGTTGCTCTGCGGCACGGGTGTCACCTTAGGACAGGCCTGGTGTTTCCCGCGTTCAGGCCGCTGCCTGACGCGCTCGGCACCGTCACTTCGGATCGGGGCGTACGGTAGTACTACCGACTGTGTAGTAGTAGCACGCCCTGGGGGGACCACCATGTTCGACGACGCCTTACCTGTGAGTTCGTCCCAGGCCGATATCTGGATTGCCCAACAATTCATGCCGGACGTCCCCTTCACCATTGCGTACTACGTCGACATCATCGGCGCCGTGCACCTCGACGCGCTGGTTGAAAGCGGTAGTCGGGCGCATCGAGAGTTCTCGTCGTCGACGATGCGCATCGTCGAGGTCGACGGCACCCCCATGCAGCGGTTCGAGCCTCGGGAGACCGACAGGGTGGAGATCCTCGATTTCCGCGAACACGACCGGCCGGCCGACGCGGCGACGCAGTGGATAAACGACGATTGCCGCACGCCCTTCTCGATGGACGGCCAGCTCGTGCGGTTGTGTGTCCTTCGCGTCGGGGACGATCGCGTGTTCTGGTACACCCGAGCCCACCACATCGCGCTCGACGGTTATGCCTCGATGAAGGTACTCGAGCGGGCGGCGGCCCTGTATGCCGCCGCGTCTGATGGCGTCGAGCCTGTGGCTGTCGACCCGACGACGCCGACCGCGCTTGTCGCCGAGGACGAGCGCTACCGCAACTCCGCCCGCGCACGACGCGATCGAGCGCACTGGCAGTCCGCCGATCTGGGTCACGCCGAGCCTCTCGGCCGAATCGTTCAACCTGCATCGGTGCCGATCGTCGTCGGCGAGGATCGATCGGTTTCTCCGACCGCTGCCGATCATGCGACGTCGACTGTGGTGATCGCGGCCTCCGCCGCGTACCTGGCGCGGATGAACGACACCGAGAACGTGGATCTGTCGTTGCCGGTCTCAGCGCGGCCGACGGCGATGTTGCGCCGGGCCGGGTCCTCGTTGTCGAACGTTGTGCCGCTGAGCCTGCCGGGCATCGGGTCTGCGACGGTGAACAACGTGATCAAGTCCACCGAGGTGGCGATCGGTGCCGTGCTCCGCCATCAGCGCAGCAGACCTCAGTTGTCCGAGAGTGGTAATGCGCTGAGCGCAGGGCTTTTCGGGCAAACGATCAACGTGATGATGTTCGCGAACACCGTGGCCATCGGCGACTTCGACGGCGAGATCAACATTCTGACGACGGGCCCGGTGTCCGACCTCGCCGTCAACATCTACCCCGGGCGAGGTGGAGCGCGTCCTCGCATCGACTTCGAGGCCAACCCTGCCGCCTACACACCGAGCGACCTGGCGCGCCACCATGCTCGATTCCTGCACTTTCTCGAGAGTTTCGCCGAATCCGGCTACGGCGATACCGCGATAGCAGACCTCGACCTGTTCCTGCCCGACGAACCGTGTACGACGCCCGCCTCGGTGGGCGCGACTGTGACCGAGCGTGGATCTCTGAACGACGTGTTCTCGACGGCAATCATGCAGCACCGCAATCGAATTGCGATCCAGGATGCGGAGGTGTCGGTCACCTACGCGGAGTTGGATACGAGAGTCGCCGCACTCGCATCCGCCTTGAGTGCGCGAGGAATCGGTAGCCAGGACCGGGTCGCCGTGCGCATCGGCCGATCCGTGGAGGGGATCGTCGCGTTCTGGGCCGTCGCACGAGTGGGTGCGGTGTACGTTCCGGTCGACCCGAATCACCCACGCGAGAGAGCGCAGTTCGTGGTGCGAAATAGCGGAGCGGTGTTGGGCCTGTGCGCCGGAGGCGACGATCTGGGCGAGGTGGAATGGCTGAACCTCGATGACGTTCTCGCGGAGGGAGGCCCGGGTGATGAACCCGCGCCGACGACACCGCACCACGCGGCGTTCGTCATCTACACCTCCGGCTCCACCGGGACTCCCAAAGGCGTCGTCGTCACTCACGGTGGCATCGCCGCTCTGGTGCAACAGATCAGGAGCAGCTACGACCTCGACGCCGAGTCGCGCGTCTGCCATCTCGCCTCTCCCGGGTTCGATACCGCTGTGGTCGAAGTGTTCGCCGCAGCAACCGCAGGCGCGGCAGTGGTGATCGCTCCGCCGGATAGCTATGGCGGCGCAGAACTGTCGGAAGTGATTGCTCGGCAGACGATTACACACCTGCTGATCACGCCCTCGGCGCTGGCCACGCTGGATCCCGCAGCCCTGTCGCGTGTCGGGACCATAATCATCGGCGGTGAATCGGCACCGCAGGACACCGTCGACCGATGGTCGGTGGGTCATCGGCTACTCAATGCCTACGGGCCCACCGAGACGACCTGCAGTGTCACGATGACCGAGCCACTGAACCCGGGCAGCGCGGACGGAATCGGTCGAGCCATGGTGGGGGCGGTGATTTACCTTCTCGATCGGGCGTTGCGGCCCGTTCCCTCGGGTGCAGTCGGCGAAATCTACATCGAAACGCGCGGCGTTGCGCGTGGATATCTCGGGCGCACCGCAGAAACAGCAGCCCGCTTCGTCGCGAATCCGTTCGGCAGCAGCGGTCTTCGGATGTTCCGCAGTGGAGATCGGGCGCGTCTGCGCGGAGATGGGACATTGGAGTTCCTTGGACGTACCGACGACCAGATCAAGATCCGCGGCAATCGCGTCGAACTCGGGGAGGTCGACGCGGCACTGCGATCGCATCCGGAGGTCGCTGCGGCGTCGTCGTCGTTGCACCGCAGCCGTTCCGGTGACCTTCGTATCGACGGGTACATCGTCCCGATGCGGCCGGGGGAACTCGTCGACACGACGCGAATCCGCAACGATCTCGTGGGGCGTCTGCCTGCCCATATGGTGCCGGCGACCATCTCGGTTCTCGACGAGATTCCGCTGACGATCAACCGGAAGATCGATCGCGGAGCGCTGCCGGCACCCGATCTGTCCATGGTGTCGACCGGGGACCGAACTGCGCCGTCCGGTGCAACCGAGGAGATGGTGGCGGCAGCCTTCTCGCGTGTACTCGACAGAGATGACATCGACTGCGCCACATCGTTCTTCGACCTCGGTGGTGACTCACTGGCCGCGACCAGGGTCGTCGCATCGATCCGGGCCGAGGCATCGGTGGACATCGGCGTACGAGACCTTGCGGTGGCTCCGTCCGTGCAGGCCTTCGCGGCACGGATCGATGCACGCCGTCGTGTCGGACTATGGCACAATTCGCGACCTGAACAAGGTATGTCGCAGGACGTGCTCGCAATTCCGCTGGCACCGCAGCAACGCCACATCGATCGCAGTGCAGCGCTACCGCTGTCCAATCTGCCGTTCACGGTGTCGATAACAGGGGAGTTCGATCCAGCGGCAGCCTCGCACGCGTTGACCGATCTGACCGAGCGACACAGCACGCTGCGGACGCGCTACCCGGATGTCGATGGGGCTCCAGTTCAGGTGATCGAGCAGGATTCTGCCGCCGTGGCACCGAACCTCGACGTGGTCGACTTCGATGACGCCGAGGTACTGCAGACCATGGAGCACCCTTTCGACGTGCGTACCCAATTCCCGATCCGTGCTCGCCTGTTCGCGGTAGCACCCGATCACCACGTGCTGGCGTGCGCCGTTCACCACATCGCAGCGGACGGGTGGTCTCTCGGGCTGCTGGCCTCGGATTTCGTACTGGCTTATCAGGCCAGGATGGCCGGCAGTGCACCGTCGTGGCCCGAATTGCCCTTGCAGTACGCCGATTACAGTGTCTGGGCCGCCGATCGGGATGTATCGGCCGACATCGAGTTCTGGCGCGCGGAACTCGCAGGTGTCCCCAGCGGCACAGAGTTGCCGTTGGACCGGCCACGTACACAGGAGTGGGACTTCTCCGGTGCGCGCACATCGCTTCGCTTCGATGCACCCGCCACGGAGAAAATCACCGAACTTGCCCAGCGTTGTGGGACAGGACGATTCAGCGTGCTGCGCGCAGCACTGCTGATTCTGCTCGCGGAGGTGACGGACTCCACCGATATCGTCGTCGGAACCCCGGTTGCCGGGCGCGACGATCCGAGGCTCGAGCAGCTGGTCGGTACCTTCACCAACACCGTCGCGATTCGGACGGACATCGCGTCCGCTACGACCGTCGAAGACGTGGTGCAGGCGGCCCGTGGGAGCGAGCTGCGCGCATTCGACCATGCATCGGTGCCGTTCGAGGATGTCGTCGCCGAACTCGCTCCTGACACGGCGGCCGGGCAGCACCCGATTTTCCAGGTCGCGCTGTCTCTGGATGTCTTCACCGCCGCAACCCTCGACCTGGGGGACACACGAGTCGAGATCACACCCCGACCGATCGACATCGCCAAATGCGACCTGCATCTGCACGTCACCGAACGGCGGGACGACCAAGGGAAGGCTATCGGTATCGACATCGATATCGTCTATCCCACAGCACTGTTCGACGCGAACACCGCTCTCGCGCTGGGACGGAGTCTCGAGCAGATCGTGTATGCGATGGTCGCCGATCCCGACGTGGCGTGGCGAACCCTGACGGAACTCGATCCATCCCTGCAACTACTACACAACGTGTAGCATGTGCTGTGCGTGAGGTGCACGCGACTTTCCAAGCCAGCGGGAGAACGCATGTCCACCTTCAACGGCCTACCGGCCCACATTCTGCTCGTTCACTTCATCGTGGTGCTGGCACAGCTGACCGCCCTGCTCGCCATCGCGGCCGGCATCTGGTCCGGTGTGCGCAGCCGTCTCGTGTGGCTCATCGCAGCCCTGGCGGTGTTCACGTTGGTGTTGACGCCGCTGACGACCGAGGCAGGCGAGTGGCTCGAGAAGCGCGTCCCCGAGACTGCTGCGGTCGAACAGCACGCCGAAATCGGCGACTGGATGATCTCCTTCTCCGTCGGTCTTGTCGTCGTCGCCGCGGCGCTCGTGTTCCTGCATCTGCGTGAGCGTCGGGGCACTACACCCGTGCGATGGCAGTCGATCGCGGTGGTGGTGTTGGCAGTGGTGGTCGGAGCGACCACAATCGTCCAGGTGTACAGAATCGGTGAGTCCGGCGCTCGCGCCGCATGGGATGACGTATCGGTGACGGCCGTCGATGAGTGAGCCCGAGCCGAGCCTGCACGATCACGAACCGCACGCAGACATGTCCGGTCGGCTGAACTGGCTGCGGGCAGGCGTGTTGGGCGCGAACGACGGCATCGTCTCCACTGCCGGCCTGGTCGTCGGTGTCGCAGCTGCCACCACCGACAAAGGATCGCTGCTCACTGCAGGCGTTGCGGGACTTGTTGCGGGAGCTGTGTCGATGGCGCTCGGGGAGTACGTCTCGGTGAGCACGCAGCGCGACGCCGAGCGATCCCTGCTGATCAAGGAACGCAAAGAGCTGGACGAGCAGCCCGAGGAAGAATTGGCTGAGCTCGCGGCACTGTACGAGGCCAAGGGGCTCTCGGCAGAGACTGCCCAGACCGTTGCGCGCGAACTCACCGAACACGATCCGTTTGCCGCGCACGTGGACGTCGAGTTGGGAATCGACCCCGACGCGTTGACCAATCCATGGCAAGCGGCCGCATCGTCGGCGGTGTCGTTCATCAGCGGTGCGTTTTTGCCGTTGCTCTCGATCCTGCTTCTGCCTGCTTCGCAACGTATTCCGGTCACCTTTGTCGTCGTGTTGCTGGCTCTGGCGTTGACCGGAACCATCAGTGCGCGCCTCGGCGGTGCGCCGAGTCGGCCGGCGGTGACTCGTATCGTGATCGGTGGCGCAATCGCGATGGCCGTCACCTATGCGATCGGCCAACTGGCGGGGGTCGCGGGCATCTGACCGAGATCAGCGAAAGATCGAGGTGGCGACTTCTCCGGTTTCGGGGGCCACCACATCTTGAACGACGTCGAACAGTGCCGTAGAAATGACGGTGAAGGCGAGGATCAGCACCAAACCGGCCGCGAGAATCCCGCGATCACGACGGTGCCGTGGTGGTTCGCTGAGGGCCTGCACGCGGCGAACGACGTCGCCGCCGGTACAGGCGAGCGCGCGGGTTCCATGGTCGAGTTGTTTGCGCAGCAGGGCGGTTCTGGCGATGGCAGACAACGTGTCTCGACGACCGAGTGTCGCTGCGCTCTCGTCGGCCTGACGCTCGGCGGCGTGCCGGACCTTCGACGGCACCGGCCCAAGAATCGGATCCAGACGAGCCGCGATTTCGCACATCTGGATCCACACGCTGTGGCGATGCCGAAGGTGCGCACGCTCGTGTTCGACCACGGCGCGTAATTCGTTGTCCGACAGAGCCTCCGCGAGGCCGGTGGTGATCACGACGGCACCTCCGCCGGAGGGAACGGCAAAGGCGTCGGGAACGTCGGAGTCGACCACGACGATGCCGCCCGTCGCCCGCGCTTCGTCACCGAACTCGGATGCGATCGACGCACCGACGGCGACGCGTCGAACATGGCGGGCGACCTCGACCATGCGCCAGAACATCCACGCGCAGATGATGATTCCCACCGATAGCCAGGCAATCTCACCTGACGCCAGCAGTACCGCAGCGAGTGCGGCCATGGACGCTGCCACGGAGAATGCGGTCACCATGGACAGGATGGGCAACAGGACGACGGCGGTCGACGGATTGAGTCGACGGTCGAGCTGATCGGCTCCGAATCCCAGCAGCAGCGACAGCACCCACGGCAGCACGGCCACGACCAGGAGCAGGGTCATGGGTGTTGCTCGGCTGCGTCCGACTTGGCGAGCAGTTCGCGCAGCGTCGCCTCGTCCTCGGGGTCGAGTGCGGCCACGAAGCTGGCCAGTACGTCTGCGCGTTCGGCTCTGGCACCGAGTTCGGTGCGCATCCGCATCGCGGCCCGAAGCGCCGGGATCTCGTCGACCGGGGCGTTGAGGGTGTAGACGAAGGATCGCCCGCGCCGCTCGCGATCGACCAGGCCTTTGCCGTGCAGCCGCACCAGTGCGGTCATGACCGTGGTGTGGGCGAGATCAGAGCCAAGATGCTCGCGAGCCTGGGCCACCGAGAGTTCCGTGTGCTCGCCGAGCAACTCGAGGATCGACTCCTCCAACTGTCCGGACGCTCTACGCACTGCGATTCCTCACTCGACTCGACTACTTCGAGGATAGGCGACGGGTGGCATTCGCGAAACCGATATATGTCGTGAATCTGGCGGTCGGCATAATTCTGTAATACGCTGGCTACATCAGCCCATCACCTCAAGGACCAGCCATGAGCGTCGAAGGCAATACTCGCGCGATAGAGAAGACAGTCGTCACCGACTTCAGCGACCGTATGAGTTACGGCGCGTACCTGGACCTCGACACGTTGCTCAGCGCCCAGAAGCCGGTGAGCACCCCCGAGCATCACGACGAACTGCTGTTCATCATTCAGCACCAGACCACCGAACTGTGGCTCAAGCTGGTGCTGCACGAGACCCTTGCCGCACGGGCGGCTCTCGATGCCGACGACATCGGTACCGCGCTGAAATGTGTGGCCCGGGTCAAGCACATCCAGAAGACGTTGACCGAGCAGTGGTCGGTACTGGCCACTCTCACCCCGACGGAGTACTCGCAGTTCCACGACTTCCTCGGCAACTCGTCGGGTTTCCAGTCGTATCAGTACCGGGCGGTGGAGTTCGTCCTGGGCAACAAGAATGCGGGCATGCTGACGGTCTTCGAGTCCGATCCGGCTGCTCATCAACAGCTTTCGACTCTGCTGCACCAACCGAGCCTGTACGACGCCTTCTGGCAGTCGCTGGCGCGGCAGGGGTACGACGTACCGGCATCGGCGCTCGATCGCGACGTCACCACCGCGTACACGTTCAACGAGGACCTGATGCCGCTGATCAAGTTCGTCTACGAGAATCACACCGAACATTGGGCGGTGTATGAGGCCTTCGAAGAGTTCGTCGATCTCGAGGAGAATTTCCAGCTGTGGCGCTTCCGGCACATGCGGACGGTGCTCCGTACCATCGGAATGAAGAGCGGGACAGGAGGCTCGAGTGGTGTCGGATTTCTGCAGAAGGCACTGGAACTCACCTTCTTCCCCGAATTGCTCGCTGTGAGAACGGACATCGGACGATGACGGAACGCGCACTCGAACTCGACGAGAAGGATCCACTCCGCAGCTACCGCGACAAATTCCTCGGTAGCGACGACCCGTCGATCAGCGCGTATCTCGACGGCAACTCGCTGGGCCGGCCCACCAAGGCCAGCGTCGAACGGATCAACACCTTCATGACGCAGGGCTGGGGTGGACGCCTGATCCGTGGCTGGGACGAGCAGTGGTTCGACCTCCCCGTCACCATCGGCGACGCCCTGGCCGACGCCACCCTGGGGGCAGCGCCCGGTCAGACCACCATCGGCGATTCGACGACGGTACTGCTGTACAAGCTGGCACGGGCGGCGATCGCCATGCGGCCGGGCCGCACCGAGATCGTCATCGACCGCGACAACTTCCCGACCGACCGATACTTGCTCGAAGGCATTGCAGCAGAACTGAACATGACGCTGCGGTGGATCGAGACCGACCCTCGCGGTGGCATCACGCCGGAACAACTTGCCGAGGTGGTGGGGGAGAACACCGCCTTGGTGGTGATCACCCACGTCGCCTACCGGTCTGGCTTTCTCGTCGACGTCGCCGAGACGACGCGCATCACGCATGCTGCCGGAGCACTGATGCTGCTGGACGTGTGCCACTCCGTCGGATCGGTACCGCTCGAACTCGATTCCTGGGGAGTGGATCTGGCCGTCGGGTGCACCTACAAGTGCCTCAACGGAGGACCCGGATCGCCGGCTTTCGCGTACGTGCGCAGTGATCTTCAAGGCGATTTCGTCCAACCGATCTGGGGCTGGATGGGTCGCGCCGATCCGTTCGAGATGGCGCAGGGTTACGTTCCGGCACAGGGTATTCGACGCGTCATCAGCGGCACGCCGTCGGTGTTCGGGATGATCGCGATGCAGGACACCATCGAGATGATCGCCGAGGTGGGGATGGACGCGATACGCGCAAAGTCCGTCGCACTCACCGAATACGGGCTCGAACTCGTCCGCGAGATGCTGGTTCCGCTCGGGGTGGAGATCGCCTCACCCGAGGACTCGAATCGACGGGGCGGGCACGTCACCATCGACCATCCCGAGTTCAAGGCGATCACCGCTCGCCTGTGGGAGAAGGGCGTCATCCCGGATTACCGCGCGCCGCAGGGTATTCGCCTGGGATTGAGCCCTCTCAGTACTTCCTACCGAGAGGTGTATCTGGGAATCGTGGCGATCCGTGACGAACTCCGCGTCTAGCACTGCCGGGGCGATCCTCGACGACTTCGACTCTCGTCCGGGAAGCGCCACCTCACTGGTGCGCACGGTGCTCGGGGCCTACGTTCGCCCGCTCGGAGGGTGGTTCGCCATCGCCGATGTCGTCGTCTGGATGGACGCGCTCGGGGTGCCACCGGAGAGCACGCGCATCGCGGTGGCAAGGTTGAAGAAGAAGGGCGTCGTCGAATCGAGTAATCGTGAGGGCCGCACCGGCTATCGCATCACCGAGCAGGCCGACGCCATGTTCGCGCGCGGCGACGGTCGGATCTTCGGGTTCCGGCGGATGGCCGACGGCGATCCGTTTCGGCTCATCTCGTTCACCATCCCCGAGACCCAACGCGCCGCACGCCACCAGCTGAGGCGTCGACTCACCGGAATAGGCTGCGGCACAGTGTCGCCCGGATTGTGGATCGCACCCGACTACCTCGCGGACGAGGCCAGAGCCATCGTCGACGCGTTGGAGCTTTCGCCCTACGTGACGACGTTCGTCGCCTCCGAGGTCGCGCCGCCGACCACGTTGCGTGAGAGCGCAGCGCAATGGTGGGACCTGGCCGGCATCGCCGATCGGCATCGGGCATTTCTTTCCGCTTACGAGACCGTCGCCCCGGCTCGGAATCCGCGGGACGCGTTCGTCACGTTCGCGACGCTGCTCGACGAGTGGCGCGTCATTCCCTACGTCGACCCGGGCCTCCCACCGTCCATGACGCCGGAGGACTGGCCGGGAACCCGGGCCGTCGCGACCTTCGAGGCAGCGCGAGGGCGCTACCTCGAGGTCAGTCGAGAATGGGTTGCGAGCTAACTGCTCTGGTACGACGGTTCGCGCTTCTTGATGTACGAGATGACGCGGTACGTGATGGGAAGGACGAGGACCTCGACGAGTGTCTTCCACAGGAATCCGACGACGACGTAGTTGGTGAAGTCGGTCCACGTGCTGATGCCGATGACGCCTGCGGCGATGGCGCAGAAGATCAGCGTGTCGAAGAATTCGCCGACGACGGTCGAGCCGATCAGGCGCGCCCACAGGTGCTTTTCCTTGGTGCGTTCCTTGATCTTGACCAGGACGTAGGAGTTGAGGAGCTGGCCGACGGCAAAGCCGGCGAGACCGGCGAGGACGAGTCGGGGAACGACACCGACGACGGTTTCGAGTGCCTCTTGGTTCTCGTAGAACGAGGCGGCGGGGAGTTCGATGGCGATCCAGAAGCACACCGAGGTGAGGATGAGGGAGCCGAAGCCGAGGTAGATCGCGCGGCGTGCGGCTTTGAAGCCGTAGACCTCGCTGAGGACGTCGCCGAGAATGTAGGCGAGGGGGAACAGGAAGAATGCGCCGTCGGTATTGATCGGCAGGATCTGCAGTGGTCCGAGCATGACGTCGGACGAGGCGAAGAAGGCGACACCTTTGCTGGCGGCCACGTTCGAGATCAGCAGCGTCGCGACGAAAAGCGCGACGATGGTGGGGTAGTAGCCCCGGCTGATGTGAGCGAACGTGGCCTGCCCAGACTCGGTGCCGCCGTTGGCGGCGGTGTGTTCGGTAGTAGTCACTGCTCGATCCAAGCACCGAGACGACGATGGGCGCGAATCCCGGGTGAGGGATGCGCGCCCATCGAGGCGGATCTCAGGTCAGGCGACGCGTCCGCGCACCGTGACGCGGTAGGCGTAGGTTCCGGCGATGATCGTGATCGGAATGGTCACCAGCAGGCCGACTACGAGCAGTATCGCGCCGAGGACGTTGAGGCCGAACAGGGCGAGCGCCAGCACGAAGATCGTGCCACCGTTCGACGCGATCGCCTTGGCGCTGGCCTTGATGGCGGGGATCGGTTCGTCGCCGCGGTCGATGACGAATTGGAAGGTCCACCACGTGAAGAACGTGACGACGAGTCCGGGGATGACCAGCAGGATGTAGCCGATGCCGGTTGCGATGCCGACGAGGACGCCGGCGATGACGATGGCGAAGACGTTGTTGAACTGGAAGAACGACCCGAACGCGGGCTTCATCCCGTCCACCTCGTGCAGAGCGCCGCGGACGAGTGCCGCCTGAATGAGGAGCGTGGCGACTCCGACGATGACACTGAAGATCAAGCTGAGGACGAAGTTGTCGGAGCTCAACACGTAGTTCAGAACGCCCTGGATGATCGCGGCGATGAGGACTATGCCGATCCAGACGAGGGCATTTTCCTTGAATTTGTTGAAGCCGTAGCCGATGGCCGTTCCCACGGACAGCTGCGTCGGCATCGGTGACTCACCGAAGGCCGGAGGCGGCGGATAGTTGCCCTGCGGGGGCGGTGGGTAGTTGCCGGGTGGTGGGTAGTTGCCCTGCGGAGGAGGTGGGTAGTTGCCGGGTGGTGGGTAGCCGCCCTGCTGAGGTGGTGGGTAGTTGCCCTGGGGCGGTGGTGGGTAGTTGCCCTGGGAAGGTGGCGGGTAGCCGCCCTGCGGCGGGGGATAGCCGCCGGGGTTCTGTGGATCCTTGTCGGGGTCGTAGCCGCCTGAGGTCATCGTGTCCTTCTCCCTCGGGAAGAGTTGTCGCGGCTACTGTACGTCCGATTCCTCCCGAGTTGGGCCCTGTCGCATTGCAACGTGATCTCGATCGGTTCGTAGATCAGAGATTCGCGGGGTCGAACACCCACGGTTCGCGCGGTACCCGCGTCGGCTTCCACTGTTCGAGCAGTTCCTCGGCGTTCTTCGCATTCGGCATGCCGAGCGAGGCGGTGATGAGCGACCACGCGTCGGGCCGCTCGCGCAGTGTCACAGCGCCGTCCCGCTTGGCCAGACGCTTGCCCTCGATATTGAGCGCGAGGGGCACGTGAACGTACGTCGCGGGGGTGAGGCCGAGGAGCTGAGCGAGATATCCCTGCCGCGGGGCGGAGGTGAGGAGGTCGTCACCGCGCACGATCTGGTCGACGCCTTGCGCGCCATCGTCGACGACGACGGCGAGGTTGTAGGCGGGGACGCCGTCGGATCGGCGAAGGACGAAGTCGTCCACCTGGCCTCGGAACAGACCGTGCAGCTGATCGACGACGGTGAATTCGGTTACCTGCGAACGCAATCGGATGGCGGGTGGGCGGTCCTTCGCTGCTTTCTGGTCCGCGGTCAGGTTTCTGCAGGTGCCGGGATACGCGCCGTCGGGAGCATGGGGTGCGGATGCGGCCTGTTGGATTTCCCGACGCGTGCAGAAACATTCGTACGTCAGCCCGGCGGCGGTGAGCGAGCGAATCGTGGCGTCGTAGATGTCCCGACGCTCGGATTGCCGCATGATCGACCCGTCCCAATCGAGTCCGATGGCGGCGAGGTCATCGAGTTGACGTTGCTCCGAGCCGGCTTTCACGCGATCAAGGTCTTCGACGCGCATCACGAAACGTCGTTCAGTGGAGCGGGCGAAGAGCCAGGCCAGCAAGCCTGTGCGCAGATTGCCGAGATGAAGATCGCCGGAGGGACTGGGTGCAAAGCGTCCGGCGGGCATGAGAGCAGCCTAGTTTCAGGTTCTTGAACATGCGAGGCGAGTGGCCGTAGTCCTGGACACTGAGGCTGACCGACCAGCAGTTAACGACAGCCACGGCGAACTAGTACTCTTGATTGCGGCAGAAAACTGCAGCATTGCTGCCGCCACGATGTGCGTTGCCTATGGGCTCAGCGACCTCGAAGGTACCCGACTGCCAACCCAAAATTGTTCGTGGCACTATTCATAGATGCAGCATGACTCGAACGCGTCAGTGTTCTTTGCCTATGCGTCTCAGCCCGCATCATGCGATGAAGCCATGACCACTGCCGCCGGTGAACTCCGTGCTGTCGGGTTGTCCGCACGCACCTGGCGGGACATGAACCCTAGTGGCCAGATCTTGATCGATGCCATTACTCGATCGATCGACGAATCCAGTACCGTCGTTGCTGAGATTAGCTCCATGAACCGTAACGTTCTGTTCGAAGCCGGGTATGCGCTAGCCAAAAGCAAACGACTACTTTTCGCAATCGATGAATCCCTTGAGAGCGCTCGACGGCTCTGGGACGGTGTGCAGCTTTTCTCGACTATTGGCAGGTTGAACTACCACGGAAATGGCCACGACTTGGCCAGTTTAGTCTCGGCAAGTCTAGCTACGTCATCGGCCAGTGAGTCGCTGTTGACAAGCATTCTTTCTGAGGCAAAGCTTCCCCAGAACAATGCTGTTTTTGCACCTACGGTGCCCGTACGCTTTCAAGCTGCCGACATGCTGGATAAAGAACTTGGCAATCGCGGAACTATTCAGGTTTTGGCAAGTGGAGATGATTTGGGCCTCGCCCCATTAGCGTACTACGCCGGTGAAATAGCTCGATGCAGCGCGGCGATTTTTCATCTAATGAATCCGGACAGGACTCGTGGAACCGAGCATAACGCACGTTCCAGCTTTTTGGCCGGCTTGGCCTACGGCTGGGAAGTTCCAGTGCTGATGGTGGCTGAGTCCGAATATGTCAGTCCGCTCGACTATCGCGATCTGCTTTTCAACTACTCGACCGCAGCGCAGATGGTGCGACATGTCGACGATTGGCTTTCGAATCTTCCGTTGAAGCCTGGCAGTAGTCGGCGGCTAGGGCGACTCGCAATGGACCTTGATCTCCCGGTCAGTTCTTTCGGTCAGTATGTAGCAGAGAACGAGGACTCCCGGCTTGACGACTACTTCCTGCCGACAAACGAATTCACTAGTTTGGTGCAGGGTGATGCATCCATCTTTGTGGGCCGTAAAGGTACGGGAAAGACTGCGACAATGCTTCAAGCCGCAGCCGACCTAGCTAAAGACCGGCGCAATCTGGTTGTTAAAGTCAAACCGACCTCCTACGAGCTCGCCGGATTGGTTGAACTGGTCAAAAGATTCGAGGCGCACGCCGGAAGTGAATATCTGCTAAACAATCTGTGGAATTTTCTACTCTCCACAGAAGTTGCCTGCCGCCTCCTCTCTTCGGCTGACGACCACGCTGCCGGAATCGGAGGATCATCCCAGTTGGTGGCGTTGGACCGGCGTCTTGAAAACATGAAGGTTAACAGGGCGTCGGATTTATCTACCCGCTTGGAAGACGCCGTGCAGTTCATTGAATTAGGGTCTGTATCCGCGAGAGACGACCGAGAACTTCGCGAAGTGGTTAGTGCAGCGCTAAGCGTCCACTGGTTTAGGGAGCTCCACCGCGAAATTCGTGAGGCTGCAGCACTGCACTTCAAGCGTGTCGCTATCCTCATCGACAATCTTGATAAAACTTGGGAGCGGGGCGCAGACTTCGAAGCAATATCACGCTTTCTGTTAGCGCTTCTGAGCGCGTCGGGCCAGTTCAAGAAGTCACTTTTAAAAGGTACTGAGAAAATTGATTTGACCCTTGGTGTATTTATTCGATCTGATATCTACGAAATGATGACTAAGTATGCGCGCGAGCCTGACAAAATAGGTCCGTTGACCGTACATTGGAATGATTCATACCTATTAGTTCGAGTCTTGGAAGAACGGTACTCGATTAACCGGCGTCGACCCAAGGCGGCTGACGATGACATGTGGTCTTCGATATTTCCGGCCGAAGTGAATGGGCTTCCGTCGAAAGATTACATCCTTTGGCGAATCCTGCCAAGGCCTCGCGATATTATCTACTATGGTAACGCGGCTCTGACAACTGCCGTGAACCGTCGGCATTCGATGATCACTCAGGACGACATTGCAATGGCTGACGAAACTTACTCGCGCTTTGCGTACGACGCGCTTGTTGTTGAGAGTGAGGCGCAGGATTTTGACTTGGAAGAGGTTCTATATGAGTTCGCTGGATTAAACGCTAATTTGACGGAGGGCGAGTTAAACGGAATTTTCCAAACGTTTCCGCAGGATTTCTCAGATATTTTGTCATGGCTATTACGCACCTCGTTCCTTGGAATCGAGGTTCGAGAGGGCAAATTTGCGCATGTCGAGGGTCAGAAAGAGGTAGATAGAAAGTTACGGGTGGCCCGTCGGTCCTCAGAGCGTTCGGGACGCCCCATGCGCTTTCGTGTCCACCCTGCGTTTCGTCATTATCTCGACATCCGCGACGACGATTTGCACGCGCCTGGATTTGAAGACCTTACTCTCAAGACGGGCAACGAGCTTGATTAAGGGGCAGATCCGCTAAGATCGATCTTACGCAGCGGTAGTTGCCGCGGCAGTTTTTGACAGATGGTGAACAGATATGGTGGGGAAGGTTGGTAAAAGATTATGAATATTTCAGATTGAGTTAAAGCGAACAAATGACAGTAGGTGAAGTTTCGGTAGATGCGCAACCGTGATGGGTTTGCATTGGCATTGCTCAGCCGGACTGTTGACGCGAAAACTCGACATAGAAAATGGCTGATATATGGGTACGCGTCATGTGCATGGAGCGCTGCTAAGTCGCCGCGATCGCGAGTTGTTAATCAAAAGATTACGGGTGGTTCGTGCGGTGAAAGCGTCGCTAATAGACGTCCGTAGCGAACTCTTCGATGTTGGATAGGTTTCCCATCGCGCATAGCCAATGTCAACGCCGCTTTTCGTCCGTTCAATATTGTCTTTGATTCGAGCCTGTAAATCACCACCACTAGGAAGCCTGATGGCCAACAGTCCATTGACCTTACTTAGTTTACTACTTCTGAGTGAAGAGTAAACCTCCCAGTCAATGTAGCGCCGCGCCCAAGTGCACTTGCCCATCAGTGCGATTGTAACGGTCGAGTCTCCCAAGTATTTGGTGCGAATTCGGTCCATCACATAGTCGGAGTCGTTGCTGTCAATGAAATCATCCTCATCAGTAACCCCTACAGTCTTGGCAATAAACTCTGTCCCGAATTCATTGATAAACTCAGTAACTTCGTCAATATCCGCAGCATGGTAGGACACAAAACACTTATGGCGCGTCGGGTCCTCCTTCCTAGCCGCCACGCGTGCTGCAAAGGCTTCGAGTTGACGTTGTTGGTAGTGGCCCATGCTGACGCTCTCCTCAGGTTGGCTGGTTCGCGTGCCAGTATGGCGCAGGATGCCCCCAGGGGTGATGATTACGTGTATGACATTTGTCCAACGGGTGCCCGACACCGACATGCCGCAGCTCTTCCAGGCGGCAGATCGAGCTTCCATCGATGCTCAGCGTGCGCACGTCGAGGGCATTCGACGGCGCCTGCTCATTCTCTCGTTTGCGGCAATCGTCGGGGTCTTTTCGTGGCGGGTCGGCAGCGGTCGCATTGATCTGTGGGGCATCGTCGGTGTCCTCGCTTTCACAGCCGCGATGGCGATGGAGCTCGACGCATGGAAGTCCAGGCCTGACAAGACCTGGTACGACGGTCGAGCCGTAGCGGAGTCCGCCAAGACTCTGGCATGGAAGTTTGCTGTTGGTGCCCTGCCGTTCCCCTGCGAGATGGACCTCGCTGTGGCCCGGCGGGCACTGGTTGAACGATTGCAAGAGGTGCAGAGCTCGTTTCAAGGTTTAGAAGTTGCAGCGCTAGACGCTCCAGCAATTTCGCAGTGGATGGTTGACCAACGTACCTCCTCATTGGAGGATCGCAAGAGGAGCTATTTGGCTGCACGGATTGAGGACCAAAAAAGTTGGTACGCCACGAATGCTCAGCTCAACAGGAAAAAGGCCCGTCAGTGGAGATCGGTGCTCGTACTCTGTGAATTCTTAGGGGTTGCATTATCGCTAGCTGTCGCGTTAGTGGAAAACCTGGTGGCGCTCTCGCCCGCTATTGCAGTACTTGTAGTGGCGACTGTGGCGTGGTCCGAGACCAAACAGTATGACTTCAATTCGCGCGCATACTCCGCCGCGGTAAACGACCTGGCAAACGCTGAAGCGAAGTTGGAACTGGCAATAGATGAATCGTCATGGGCTAAAGAAGTAGATGACGCAGAGGAGGCGATCAGCCGAGAGCATGTCATCTGGTGGGCAACACGATCACGCATTTGACGCAGTGACATGTGGCATTTACCAGTATCTAGTACTCTCGCTACTGGGTGGAAAGCAGAGTTTCCTGTCATTAAGCTCTGATTCGACCACGCACGCCAGCGCATTTTTCGTCGAGTAGTTACGGCATGCGGGATCTTCATGTTGCCGCCGCAGGAGGGGCTCGCAGGATTTTTAAACTGAGTAGAGTGCACTTCGGAGGGAATTGCGCACACATATCATGGGCTCCACGGAATTATCTATCGACGGTCAATTCGATAGCACTGTGCGGGTGGCTTTTCCGTATCGTTGTGGGTAATCCAACTAGATGACGGCCGATTGATTGCAATAGGTGGCCGTCAGGCGCCAGCTATAAACCGCGCCCCACCCGGAATCCGCAATCCCACTGCATCCCCGACCCGTACCGCAGATCCCGCCGCCAACTCCACTTTCACTATCGCCGACCCCACCGTCACGTCGGCAATGCTGCGAAATCCGGTAGGCCTCGAGCTCGAAACAACCCCTCGAATCCCGTTGTCATCCAGTGTGATCAGCTCATGCCGCAGCAGCAACACAGCAGGTCCGGCCGGCAGATCTACCCCGTCCACTTCCAACTCGCCGAGCTCGGAGCGATGCACACCAACCCCGTCCCACTGCCCCTCGATTTCGTTCATCCCACCCATCAGTCGCGAGACTGCCAACGTGCTCGGCCGCGTGTAGGCCGTCGCGATATCGGAGTGATGCTCCAAGCGACCGTCGATGAGCACTGCGACCGAATCGGCCAGCACCGCCGCTTCCTGTTGATCGTGGGTGACGAGCAGCAGAGTCTGATCCAGCGAAGTGCGCAATTCGCGAACCAGGTCGTGCATCTCGGTGCGCAACACCGGGTCCAACGCACTGAAGGGCTCGTCCAACAACAACACTCGCGGCGAACCGGCGAGTGAGCGCGCCAACGCCACCCGCTGGGCCTGCCCGCCCGACACCTCGGACACTGCACGATCACCGATGTCACCGAGATGGACCAGGTGGAGGTACTCCCGGGCCCGCTCGCGCGACCGCTTGCGACTCTCCCCGGCAGCGCGGTACGCGAAGCCGATGTTGTCCAGTACCGACATGTGCGGGAACAACATCGGACGCTGGAACACCATCCCGACGCCGCGGTTCTCGGCCGCAACACCGTCCACCTCGTGGCCGTCGATGCGCACCGTGCCGGCGGTGGGTGAATCCAGTCCCGCGATGAGCCGCAGCGCAGTGCTCTTGCCCGAGCCCGAGGGCCCGAGAATCGCCGTACACGAACCCGGCGGCACGGTGAGATCCAACGAATCCAGAGCCGCAACCGATTGACCAGCATGAACTTTCGTGAGCCCGTGAACGGACAACTCGACGCTCATCGTGCACTCCTCCGACGTAGCCGGGCCAGCATGAGCACCAGCAACAGCGGCGGCACGACGGCGGCGACCGACAGCGCAGCCACCACTGAATCGTTGCCGGTCCCGGCTGCGAACGAGGCGACGAGAATGGGCACGGTGACCAGTCTGCCTCCACCGATCAACAAGGTGATCACGTAGTCGCTCCACGCCACGAGGAACGCGAGCAGTGCCGCCCCCGCCAACGCCGGGGCCAGTAGCGGAATGCGAATCCTCCGCAGCACCATGGCACTCGAGGCACCGAGCGTGCGCGCCTCTTCCTCGTAGCCGATGTCGTACGCGCCGAATGCCACTCGCATCAGGTACGTCGTATACGGAATGGCCGCGACGGTCAGCAGTGCGATCACCGCCACCGTGCTCGGAATGCGCGAGCGCAGCACCAGAACATCGAGTCCCAACGCCACGGCGAACGGCGGCAGGGCCAGTGGTGCGAAGAGAACTCCGGCCACCACAGCGGGGAAACGCACGGTTCCGTTCACCAGCGCGCGAGCAGCCAACGCGCCCAATGGTGTTGCGATGGCGGCGACGGCGAGAGCGAGCAGGGTCGATCGCACGAACGCCTCGACGCCCCCGGCGTCGAGGGCGCTGCGGACGCCGTCGAATCCCCATTCCTGCGGAATCGAACCGGGAAACGACCAGCGATTGCTGATGGCCCACAATGCAACCGGAATCAGCGGCAGCAGGAACCACAGGACCAAAACGGACCTGCCGACAGCGGGAAGAACCCTGTTCATTTCCACGCTGCCGATCTGCGCAGATAGTGCAGGGCCAGCGCGGCCACGACCACCGTCAGAGCGGTGGCGACCGTCGCGGCAGCTGCTGCCTGTGGGCGCGTCTGAAGGTCGATCGAGGTGAAGAGGCGAATTGCCATCACCGACAACGGCTCCGGATACGGTCGACCCAGAATGCGGGCCACCTCGTAGGAACCGACGGTGTAGGCGAACGCGATGGCCGCCGACGCGATCAGCGCGGGACGAGCCAACGGCAGAGTGACCAACCGGAGCCGAGCCCACCGGCCGGCACCCAAAGTCGCCGCCGTCTCTTCGAATGCGGCGACTCGGGTGGCGAGCGTTCCGGCCACGACGACGGCTACGAAAGCCGATTCCTTCCAGGCATATTCGGCGACGACAGCGATCCACCACCGCCCGCCGACCAACTCCGGCCAACCGCCGTCGGTGAGTCCGAGAATGCGGGGCAGCATGCCCGAATCCGCCAGCAACAGGGCCATCGCGGCCGTGCCGATCAGGTGGGGCACCGTCACCGTCAATCCGGCGGCCACGAGCACAGCGCGCGTACCCGACAAGGCCGTCAGCGCCGCGGCAAGCCCGATCACCGTGGCCAACGCTGTCGAGACGACGGCGATCGACAGCGTCAACGCCACCGAGCGCCACAGGTCACCGCCCAGCGCGGAGTACGCGTCGACCGATAGTTCGGGGGTTCCGACCAACGGCATCAAACCGAGGCTCTGCAGCACCACGGTTCCGAGACCGCAGCCGACGACCAGAACAACCAGCACGACGGCGGGGAGCACCGCCGCCGTCCCGCGAAAGCTCTTCGTGGACGCGCTCACTGACCGGCGAGCACGCTTCGACGCCAACCCTCGTCGACCGGCGAAACCCAATCGGCCGAGAGTTCGGGATGCGCGTTTTCCGAAAGCTCCTCGTAGGAGGGCAGAACCGTCGAGCTCGGCAACGCCTCGAACCGGGCGCGGGCGTCATCGGGCAGTCGGTCGATATCGAGCACGGTGAACTGCCCCCACACTTCCGGCGTCGCCTTCTCGAGTTGTTGCTCGGGCGACAACGCAAGATTGGCGACCACCTGTGCCGCGGCCGACTTCCCCGACGTCGACGGAATGGCAAGGAAACTCGCATTCCCGACGGTTCCCTCGTCGATGGTCAGCACGCGTGTCTCCGGTGGGAAGGTGCCGTCGGCGACGAGCTTGGGGAGGGTCGCGGGGCCGTACGTCATGGTCATGTCGACCTGGCCACCGGCGTAGAGGGCGTCGAGCTCGGAGGAGGACTGCGGGTACGTCGTTCCCTCGCGCCACAGTGACGGGGCGAGTTCGTTCAACTGATCGAACAATGCCGGGGCGAGTCGGTCGTAGGAGTCCTGGTCGAATTGAGCGGGAACCTCGTCGACGCCGCCGGAGGCATTGATCAACGCCTCACGTACGAACACCGAGCCGGTGAAGTCCGGGGGAGCGGGGTAGGTGAAGCGGCCCGGGTTCGCTCGGGCCCAGTCGAGGACGCCGTCGAATGTCGTCGGCGGATCAGGGATGGCTGCCGCGTTGTAGACGAGGGTGAATTGAGCTTTGTGCCAGGGTGATTCGCAGTTCTCGACCGGGGTGCCGAAGTCGTCGAGCAACAGAGGATCCTCGGGATCGGTCAGATCCATGTTGGGCAGATTCTGCGTCCAGCCGCACAGCCACGCGCCTGCCTGCTTACCGGTGCCGAAGTTCGCGCCGTTGACCCACACCAGATCCACTTCGCCGTCGGTGACCCCGGCCTGCCGCTCGGACAGGATGCGGTTGACGGCGTCGGTCGTCGATTCCACCGGTACGCGGCGCAGCGTGACACCTTCGGCAGCGGCCGCGGGGGTGAGCACGTCGTCGACGTAGGCATTGCCCTGCTCGTCGCCGCCGTACATCCACAGCGAGACGGTCTGCCCCTGCGCCTGCTGTTCGATCTCGCTCCACGACTGCGCCTCGGCAATCGGCGCTTCCGAATCCGGCGCAGCGCAGGAGGTCAGCAGCAGCCCTGCGCTCGCCGCAATCGTCACTGCGCACCGTACTGAACGAATCACCGTGGGCCCTCCAGATCAAGAAAACAGCCGTCGTCGACGCTGCCCTCACCACCGTAATCGGTCGAATGAGACAACCGCTGAACACGCGGGCACACGGGTCTTGTGCACAATGGATCCTGACCGCCGGACGAGAGGCACATACCGTGACGCAGGACCGCCCGACGCGTAGTCGCCGCGGCACGACCCTGAAATTGCTCGCGGCTGCCGTGCTCGTCATCGCTCTGGTGATCGTGCTCGGCACCGTCGACCTACCCGACCCGTCGTTCATCCGTGACCGAGTGGCGTCGGCCGGGCCGTGGGGCATCGCGCTGTTCGTGGTGCTCTATGCCGTCCTGTCGGCCACTCCGTTCCCCGCCAGCACGTTGACCATCGCGTCGGGCCTCCTGTTCGGGTTGGCGGTGGGTGCAACCGTCGTGGTGTTCGCCGCCACGATGGGGGCGTATCTCGGGTACTGGGGAGCGCGGGCGCTGGGACGCGGCCAGGTGGCCCGCACCGAATGGGACAGGCTCCGCCGGCTCGACGCCATGCTCGGACGACGCGGATTGCTATCGGTGCTGCTCGTGCGTCTGGTGCCGCTGCCGTTCTCCTTGGTCAACTACGCGGCCGGAGTCAGTGCGGTGGGTCAGCGTGACTACGTGGTGGGGACGATGGTCGGCATCGTGCCGGCGACCGTCGCCTACACCGCGCTCGGGGCCTACGGAACGTCTCCATTCTCGTGGCCGTTCGCCATCGCATTGCTCGCAGTACTGGCTATCGCGGCGGGTTCGGCGCTGTTGGCACGCCGCCTGGGACTCACCGGCGCTGCCGAATGATCGACAGCTTTCTGCGCCGCCACCTCGAAGGCCCGCTCGATCGCTGTGCCGGCGCCCTCGATCGTCCTGCGATCACACCGGACCGAATCACCGCCGCCGGGCTGGTGCTCGGCCTCGGTAGTGCACTGGCGGCTGGCCTGCAGTTCTGGCTGCTCGCGTTGTTGTTGTGGATCGTCTCCCGCATCGCCGACGGTCTGGACGGGCCACTTGCGCGTAGGCGTTCCAATACGGCTGGTGCGGGCGGATTCTTCGACATCACCGCCGATTTCGTGGTGTACGGCACCACGGTGGTGGGCGTCGCGGTGGGTGCCTCGGCCGGATACGACGCCCCGTGGTGGCCGTTCCTGCTGGTGCTGTTGGCGTACTACATCAACGGCACCGCGTTTCTGGCGTTCTCCTCGATCGCCGAACGCAACGGCCGCACCATCGACGACGGCCGATCGCTGTCGTTCCTCGGCGGTTTGGCCGAGGGTGCCGAAACCATTGCGGTGCACAGTCTCTGGCTACTGCTGCCCGGTATCTCGTGGCAGATCGCGGTGGTCTGGGCGGCGGTTGTCGCGGTGAGCTCCGGTCAGCGAATCATCGCCGGGTATCGCGCGCTCTCTTGATCCACGTGCCGCGCACTTTCGCCAGTGCGGCCGTTGCGCGGGAAATAACCGGAGAACCCAACTGCGCCTTCACGTCCGCTATCGCCGCGTTCCACGGACCATCGTTGTACGTCGGATACGGATGGGTGGCCCCAGCGAGGTCGCGGGTACGCAGCCCCTGGTCGATGGCGATGATCAGCTCCCCGATCGTCTCGCCCGCTCGCGGTCCCACCACACAGGCCCCGACGATGCGACGCTTGGCATCGAGCACCAGCGTCGTCGATCCGTTCGTCGCTTTCTCGGTGACGGCTCTGTCGACGTGATGGTGGTCGAGCACCTGCAGTCTGAGCCCGCGCTCCCTAGCGGTCCGCACATCGATTCCCGCCGAGGCGATCTCGGGATCGGTGAACGTCACCCGCGGAGTTCCCGTCGTACTCACTTTTCGGTTCAGACCGAGTGCCGCATTGCTCGCAGCCAGACTGCCGTGCACACCGGCGGTGTGCGTGAACTGCGGATGTCCGGTGAGATCTCCGGCCGCCCAGATACGGGGATTGGTGGTCCGAAGATTCTCGTCGGCACGCACGAATCCGTTGTTCTCCACTTCCACACCGGCCGTGTCCAAGCCGATCGACGACGTGCGCGGAGTCCTTCCGGTGGCGATGAGTACTCGATCGAATTGGATCTCGACACCCGTATCGGTCACGGCCGAGCTTTTGTCGATGCGTACGACGGCGGTGGAGGTCAGGACGCGCACGCCCTCGTCGGTCAACGCCTGCGTCAGGACCGACGAGGCCTCAGGGTGCTCGCGAGGCAGGATCGTGGCCGACCGTCCGACGAGGGTGACGTCCGATCCCAGACGCGAGAATGCTTGCGCCATTTCACAACCCACCGACCCGGCTCCGACGATCAGCAGTCGCTGCGGCAAGTCCTTCAGATCCCACAGGGTGTCGCTGGTCAGGTAGTCCACGTTGTCGATGCCGTCGATCGCGGGCACCGTGGAATGCGCGCCGGTGGTCACGATCGCCTGACCGAAATGGAGTATCCGCGTACCGACTTTCACCGTGTTCGGACCCGTGAAAACAGCGTCCCCGCTGATCACCTGGACTCCCGCCTCGGTGAGGGCCTCCGGTGAATCGATCGGCGCGATCTCGGCGATCGAGCCGTGCACGTGCTGCATCACGCGCGCGAAATCCACGATCGGCGGCTGGGTGACGATGCCGAAGCGGGACGCGGATCGAACAGTCTGTGCCACCGAGGCCGCCGCGAGGAGCGCCTTGGACGGCACGCATCCGGTCCACAGGCAGTCGCCTCCGGTCCGCTCGCGCTCGATCAGCACGACGCGAACGCCGAAGCCCGCCGCGGTCTTCGCCGCCACGATGCCGGCGGTGCCGCCGCCCACCACAACCACGTCGGCGCGGTTCTCGGGCACACTCGAAGACGAACGACGGATTCCCATACTTCCCACTATGCCCGCGCCCTGGAGAGACCCGACATGAGACGACCGACGAAATACACGATGTCGGCCCGCCTGTACGACGTGATCTCCTTCGAATGGCCGGTGTATCGAGCCGGTCGGGAGTCGGCGTTCGAGCTGCTGAATCTACCTGCCGGAAGCCATGTTTTGGACCTCGGCTGCGGGACGGGACTGAACTTCGCCGGGTTGCAGCGGATGATCGGGCCGACCGGCTCGATCACCGGAGTCGACGCCAGCTCACAGATGCTCGAACAGGCCAGGCGGCGAGCCGACCGAGCAGGCTGGGACAACATCACGCTGGTCGCCGCCGACGCCACGGCCCTCACCAGCGCGGATCTGGGCGAGGCTGAGTTCGATGCTGCGCTCAGTACGTATGCACTCTCGCTGATGACGCCGTGGCAGGCGGCCCTCGACTCGATGATCTCGCACACTCAAGTGGGCGGAGTAGTTGCCGTCGTCGACATGCAGCGGCCCGTCGGACGAGCCGCTGCCTGGACCCCGCTGGCGAAGCTGGCATGCCGACTCGGAGGGTCAGACATCGAGGCCCATCCGTGGACGGCGATGACGCCACTGCTGCGTGATCTGTCGACTCGCTCCGTTCGCGGCGGCCACATCCAGGTCCGCGTCGGGACTGTTGCATCACGCCCAGCAGCGCCGAGTTCGTAACCGACGCTCGCCTGCGTGACGACCGGTGAGTTTTTGCTCGCGCCGAGGTCCAACCGATCATGACTACACAGACCGTTTCCGTTCCCGGTGCGACCCTGACCTACGACGTGATCGGCGAGCTCGAGGCCGGGGTCACCCCCCTGCTGCTCATCGGTTCACCGATGGACGCGAGTGGGTTCGGTACGTTGGCGTCGCACTTCCGCGACCGGGTGGTCGTCACCTACGACCCGAGAAATGTCGGACGTAGTCGACGAGACGACGCGACCGCCGCGGTCACCTTCGGCGAACATGCCGACGACCTGCATGCAGTGCTCACTGCCGTCGGCCATGGTCCTGTCGATGTCTTCGCCTCCAGCGGGGGTGCGGTCAATGCGCTGGTTCTCGTCAGCAAGTACCCGTCCGACGTTCGAACGTTGGTTGCCCACGAACCGCCCGCCGGAGGCACTCTGCCGGACCGCGAGAACATCGCGACAGTGTGCGCACACATGGT
This sequence comes from Rhodococcus sp. IEGM 1372, assembly GCF_030056835.1. Classification (NCBI taxonomy): domain Bacteria; kingdom Bacillati; phylum Actinomycetota; class Actinomycetes; order Mycobacteriales; family Nocardiaceae; genus Rhodococcus; species Rhodococcus sp. IEGM 1372. The sequence goes on from NZ_JASHKS010000017.1 coordinate 39,879, forward strand.
GGCCACGTACGACGCTCACGGCCGCGGCCAAGCGATGGCCGAATTCATGTCGCTGCTGATGCACGCGGGCCCCATCGACGACGCGTTCTTCGCTCGCCCGGCACCTGCCCCGGCGCAGTTCGGCCTTCCGACCGAGGACGACGGAACCCGCGACGATGCCCTGATGTCCAACATGCGAGGGGGAGGAGTCGATTTCGCGCCGGATGTCGATGCATTGCGTGCTGCTCCCACCACTGTGGTGATCGGAGTAGGTGAAGAATCCGGCGGCCCAGAGGACGGTCACATCGCTGCTCGCGCAGCGTATTCGACTGCAGCGCTCCTAGGATCGGAGCCGATTGTCTTTCCCGGCGGCCACTCGGGATTCCTCGGCGGCGAATTCGGTCAGACCGGTAAGCCGACAGAATTTGCCGAGAGTCTGCGAAAAGTATTGAGCTGAAGAAGATTCCGTCTTACAGAACCAGGAGCAATCATGGGCCTCATCACGTTGGAGTTGTTCGCCACCCTCGACCTCGTCGCACAATCACCAGGAAGCCCCGAGGAAGATCCCGAGAACTTCCCCTTCGGTGGTTGGCAGGCTCCTCTGCTCGACGAGGTCTCCGGAGCACAGGTCGACGCCGCATACGAGGGCACGGATGCGCTCCTGCTCGGCCGACGCACCTACGACATCTTCGCCGCCTACTGGCCGAACCAAAAAGGCTCGTTCGCAACGCTGTTCAACGCCATACCGAAATACGTGGCCTCGCGCGGCACACCCGATCTGCGGTGGGACGGTTCGACTCAACTCGGACCGAACCTGGTCGATGCGGTGCGTGAGATCAGAGATCGACACGACCACATCAAAGTGGTCGGAAGCCTCGATCTGGTTCAGACGCTGTTGCGCGAGAAGCTTTTCGATCGACTCGATCTGTGGGTGCATCCCATCCTGCTGGGAGTGGGAAAGAGAGTGTTCGCCGACGGCACCGTGCCCAGCAATCTGACGTTGCTCGAGCCACCGGCCGTCGACGGGAATGGCACCGTCTACCTGCGGTACGGCCTCGATGCCGGAACCCCGGGAACCGGCAACATGGACGACGTCCTGGGCGACTAGTTCTGCGGGAACTCACTTCTTCTGGCGTCGGCTCCCGCCGTGCCAGTCCTGCTGCACGCCCGCTTCGTCTTCCTGCACGCCGAGGGCCTTGAGTTGTGGAAGCTCACGCAGACTGCGCTTCATCTCGGCGAATCCGGGGAAGCGAGCGAGTCCGATCACGTTGTCCCACAGCGGCACTGCCTCCTCGTCGCTGGGCAGTCGGCTGATCACCGGCCCGAAGAACGCGACGCCGTCCGGCGGCTCGAAGGCGATGATCGGGGTTCCGACGTCCTTGCCGGTGAGCGAGAGAGCGTGATCGGTTTCGGCTCGGATCTCCTCGTCGAGCGACGAATCATCCAGTGCTGCAGTGTGATGGGTGGGCAGTCCGAGTTGTTCGAGGATCGGCCCCAGGAATTGTGCGGTGCCGCGATGGCCGTGGCTCGTAGCGTCGTCGGGCACCACCTCGGTGTCGAAGATGTGGGTGCCGAGGGCCTCGTACAGTGGCCCGATCGTTGCCGATCCGTGCTCACGACGAATAGCGGCAGCAGCCCGCAGCAGTCGTAGACCTGCGGTGTGGCCGGCCTCGTACTCGGGCGGGAAGTGGGCGTCGTAGTCGATGTGCGAGTTGAGCAGTCGCAGCGAGATGAACCGCCAGTCGACGGTGTAGTCGCGCTGGGCCTGAACCTTGCGAACCCATTTGCTGGTCATCCAGGCGAACGGGCACACAGGATCGAAATAGAACTCGATATCTGTCATCGGGGGACTCTCCTTGTGGACGTAGGTATTCAGTGTTCACCCAACAGTGCCGAACGTTGTTCGGTGACGACGGCGCGGATGGCGTCGACCACCGCCGACACCTCCGGCCGTCGCAGGGTTTCGGTACGCGTGACGAGCCAGTAGGTCAGTTTCACCGCGATGGCGTCGGGCAGGACTCGTCGGAGGTCGGGGTGGCGATCGGCCATGAAGCACGGCAGCAGTCCGATGCCCGCGGATGCGCGGGTGGCCTCGACGTGGACGAAGACGTTGGTGGAGGTGACCGATTCGCGCATCGTCGGGGTGAAGTTGGGGGCCAGATCGAGATCGTCGACGTGCAGCATCGAATCGATGAAGTAGATGAACGGGTGTGCGGAGAGATCGGCCGGCACCTGCGGAGTTCCGTGGTCCTCCAGATAGTCCTCGGAGGCATAGAGGCCGAGTAGATAGTCCCCGAGCCGGATGGCCTCGGCGCGATGCACTTGCGGTTGCCCGACGACGATCTCGATGTCCAGGCCCGATCGTTGCTGCGACGCGCGCCTGGTGACCGCCACGATTTCCACGGACACGCGCGGATGAGCGCGCTGCACCCGCGCCGCGGCCGGAGCCGCGATATAGGCACTGAATCCGTCGGTCGCCGAAATTCGCACGACGCCTTCCAGCGCGCCGACATCGCTCGAGACGAGGGTGCGCAGCGCATCCTCGACGGCCTCCGCCGCGGCCAGCGCGCCGCGGCCCAGCTGCGTCAGTTCCCAGCCACCGGCACCACGGGTGAGGACCCGGCCGCCGAGCGTGTCCTCGAGTGCGGCGATGCGTCGGGAAATGGTCGTGTGGTTGATGCCCAGGTCGTCGGCGGCCGAGCTGTAGCGACCGGTGCGACTGACAGCGAGCAGCACCAGCAGGTCGTCTGCACTGGGGATCTTCGCGCCACCGAGCGTCATGTGTGCAGTTTTGCAGATCCGACCTGCGTTCATGGCTCTTGCGCCCACAAACATCTGCACCAATACTCAGACCAGCCCGCAGTTGTGTGGTCCATCACATGCATGAACGTGACGTGCTGAGTAACACAGGAGAAAACATGAGCGTCGATCAGCCGCTGACAGAACGACCAGAACCGGATCCCGATGCCACGCCCACAGGCCTGAAGAAGGTCGTCGGGGCGTCGATGGCCGGCACCATCGTCGAGTGGTACGAGTTCTTCCTCTACGGCACCGCCGCAACGCTGGTGTTCAGCAAGATCTTCTTCGCTGCCGGAACCAGTGAGCTCGACGCGATCCTCGCGGCCTTCGTCACCTACGCCGTCGGCTTCGTCGCACGTCCGTTGGGCGGCATCGTCTTCGGTCACTACGGCGACAAGTACGGCCGAAAGAAGTTGCTGCAGTTCAGCCTCGTCCTCGTCGGCGGGGCCACGTTCCTCATGGGCTGCCTACCGACCTTCGAGGCCATCGGCTACTGGGCACCGGGACTGCTGGTGACCCTGCGATTCATCCAGGGCTTCGCCGTCGGCGGCGAATGGGGCGGCGCGGTTCTCCTTGTCGCAGAACACAGCCCGAACAAGTCCCGCGGATTCTGGGCCAGCTGGCCGCAGGCAGGCGTCCCCGCAGGCAACCTGCTCGCCACCGTCGCGCTGCTCGTCCTGACGACCACACTGTCCGACGAAGCCTTCCTCAGCTGGGGCTGGCGCGTCGCATTCTGGCTCTCCGCCGTCATCGTCTTCGTCGGCTACTACATCCGCACCAAGGTCTCCGACGCCCCGATCTTCCTCGAGGCTCACAAGCAGGCCGAGGTCATCAAGGCCGCGTCGTACGGCGTCTTCGAGGTCGTGAAGCGTTACCCGCGTGGCGTGTTCACCGCGATGGGACTGCGCTTCGGTGAGAACGTCATGTACTACCTCGTCGTCACCTTCTCCATCACGTACCTCTCGGTCGAGGTGGGTACCGACACCTCCACGATCCTGTGGTGGATGCTCATCGCCCACGCGATCCACTTCTGCACGATTCCGTTGGTGGGCAAGCTCGCCGACCGCGTCGGACGTCGCCCGGTCTACTTCGCCGGAGCCGTCACCGCAGCGACGTGGGGCTTCTTCGCCTTCCCGATGATGAACAGCGGCCACAACGTCGTCATCATGCTGGCCATCATTATCGGCCTGATGTTCCACGCCTTCATGTACGCCACGCAGCCGGCCATCATGGCCGAGATGTTCCCGACGCGGATGCGGTACTCCGGTGTATCCCTCGGCTACCAGGTCACCTCGATCGTCGCCGGTTCGCTGGCCCCGATCATCGCGGTCAAGCTGCTCGACATCTACGGCTCGTCCGTCCCGATCGCGGTGTACCTGGCCGTGGCCTGCGCGATCACCGTCGTGGCCGTCGTCGTCGCTCGGGAGACCAAGGGACTGGCGCTCGAAAGCATCGACATCGCCGACGCCAAGAACCTGGCCACCGAGGCCGAGCTGGCGAAGGCCGGTCTGCTCGACAAGACTGCACAGCGATGACCGACCTGAACGGACGCTCCGCCCTCGTCACCGGGGGAGCGTCCGGCATCGGGGCCGCATGTGCGCGCGAGCTCGCCGGTCGCGGTGCCCGCGTCACCGTCGCCGATGTGAACGACGTTGCCGCAAAGGAATTGGCGTCGGAGATCGGCGGAGACGTCTGGTCGGTGGATCTGCTCGACACCACCGCGTTGGACGACCTCCGCCTGGACGTCGACATCCTCGTCAATAATGCGGGCATCCAAACCGTCGCACCGATCGTCGACTTCGACCCGGGCGCATTCCGCAGAATCCAGGCGCTGATGGTCGAGGCACCGTTCCTTTTGGTTCGAGCTGCGTTGCCGCACATGTACTCTCGCGGTTTCGGTCGAGTGGTGAACCTGTCCTCGGTGCACGGACTGCGGGCCTCGGAATTCAAGGTCGCCTACGTCACCGCGAAACACGCCCTCGAAGGACTGTCGAAAGTGACGGCCCTCGAAGGTGCCGCCCACGGTGTGACGAGCAACTGCGTCAACCCGGGATACGTCCGAACGCCTCTTGTGGAAACACAGATCGCAGACCAGGCCAAGGCACACGGCATCCCCGAGAACGAGGTACTCGAGAAAGTTCTGCTGACCGAGGCGGCCATCAAGAGACTCGTCGAACCGGCCGAAGTCGCCTCACTGGTGGGCTGGTTGACCTCCGAAAACGCCGGCATGGTGACTGGAGCGTCCTACACCATGGACGGTGGTTGGTCGGCTCGCTAGTTCGGCCCCCGCCCCGCGTCAATGGACCATCTGGCCGCGTCAATGTGACATCGACGCGGAGAGGTGAACTGGGTGGATGGACCACTGCATACGTCTGACCGGTGCAGTGGTCCATTGACGCGAACGGGGTGGGCGCGAACCAGAGCGGACGGGTGAACCACCTCGCCTCGAACAGCAAGAAGCCCCCGTGACATGTCACGGGGGCTTCTCTGGCGGAGGATAGGGGATTTGAACCCCTGAGGGCGTTAACCCAACCCGCGTTCCAGGCGAGCGCCATAGGCCACTAGGCGAATCCTCCGTGGGGGAGCTTACCCGGTTACCCCCACCATCTCCCAAATCGGGAGGCGTGAAGGGTGGTGATGTGTTGTCGGACGGGAGGCGGCTACACTTCCTAACGGATCCCGCGCGGCGCGCATCCTGTGAACTCCCCCAGGGCCGGAAGGCAGCAAGGGTCAATGGGCTCTGCCGGGTGCGCGGGGTCCCCTTTATTTCAGTGACATCGACACTGTCCGGGGAACCCGTCACCGAGAGGCCGCTCCGCATGCCAGCGCAAACCCAGTTGGGTCTGATGAACCATGAGGAGCTTGCCTCCGAGCACGAGCGGCAGAGCGCGAAGTACACGCAGCTCAAAGCCGAGAAGCTCACTCTCGATCTCACTCGCGGCAAGCCGTCGCCAGAGCAGCTCGATCTCGCTGCTGGCCTGCTGACGCTTCCGGGTGCGGATTACAAGGACGGCAACGGCACCGACTGCCGCAACTACGGCGGCCTCGCGGGCCTGCCGGAACTGCGTGCCATCTTCGGTGAACTGCTCGGCATCCCGGTGAAGAACTTGCTCGCCGGCAACAACGCCAGCCTCGAGATCATGCAGGACCTGGTGGTCTGGGCGCTGCTGCACGGGCTGCCCGATTCCCCTCGCGCCTGGTCGGCCGAGCCGAACGTGCGCTTCCTCTGCCCTTCGCCCGGCTACGACCGGCACTTCGCGATCACCGAAAGCTTCGGCATCGAGATGATCCCGGTTCCGATGGGGCCCGACGGCCCGAACGTGCACGAGATCGCCAACCTGGTGGCGTCGGATCCGCAGATCAAGGGCATGTGGGTGGTGCCGAACTACGCGAACCCCACCGGAGCCGTCTACTCGGAGGACGTCGTTCGCGCGCTGGCCACCATGCCTGCGGCCGCACCCGATTTCCGACTGTTCTGGGACAACGCCTACGCGGTGCATCCACTGACCGAGGAATTCGCGCCGTCGTACGACGTGTTGGGCATGGCCGCCGAGGCCGGGTTCCCCAACCGCCCGTTCGTGTTCGCGTCGACCTCGAAGATCACGTTCGCCGGTGCGGGGGTCAGCTTCCTCGGCAGTTCCGAGGAGAACCTCGCCTGGTACCAGAAGCATTTCGGCAAGAAGAGCATCGGCCCGGACAAGTTGAACCAGCTGCGGCACCTGCGCTTCTTCGGCGACGCCGCCGGTGTGCGGGCCCACATGGCCAAGCATCGCGAGGTCCTGGCCCCCAAGTTCGCTCTGGTGCAGCAGATCCTCGAGGACCGTCTCGGTGCGTCGAAGATCGCATCCTGGACCGAACCCAAGGGCGGCTACTTCATCAGCCTCGACGTGCTCGAGGGCACGGCCGCGCGGTCGATCGCGCTGGCCAAGGAAGCCGGAATCGCTCTGACGGCCGCCGGCTCGGCCTTCCCGTACGGAAAAGATCCGGAAGACAAGAACATTCGCCTCGCCCCGAGCTTCCCCTCACTCGGTGAGCTGGAGAAATCGATGGACGGCGTCGCGACCTGCGTTCTGCTGGCCGCGACCGAAAAGCTGCTCGAAGGCTGACGCACGTGAGCGGAACTTCGTAGCAGGCTACGAGGTTCCGCTCACATGCGGCGGAGCCGCTCAGTGTCCGACGACTACCGCACCTTCGGGAGCCGACGGCAACGGTCCGTTCTTCAGCAGCGTGGCCGACAGCACCGCGCCGAGCAGGAAGATTCCCGACGCCCACCAGAACGTGGTGGTGTAGCTGGCGATCTCCGCGTTGGCCTGTAGCAGTGCCACATCGGTTGCCGTCGCCATGTTCGAGCTGACGTAGCTGGTCGCCGCATTGGCTGCCACGGTGCTCAGCAGCGCCGTGCCGATCGAGCCGCCCACCTGCTGCATGGTGTTCACCGTTGCCGATGCGACACCGGAATCGTCGGGGTCGACGCCCGAGATCGCGCCCTGCATGGCCGGGGCCATGGTGGCACCGAGGCCGAGGCCCATGATGACCAGGCCGGGCAGGATGTGCGTGACGTAGCTGCTGTCGACGTCGATCTGCGTCAGCAGCGCCATGCCGATCGAGGCCACGACCAGGCCGGTCGTCATCAGGATGCGGGGTCCGAAGCGGGGCAGGATCAGCGCCGTGGACAGAGTCGCCGTGAGGATCAGCGACGCGATCATCGGCATGAAGGCGAACCCGGTGGTGATGGGCGTGTACTTCAGCGTGTTCTGCAGGTAGTACGTCAGGAACAGGAACACCGCGAACATGCCTGCACCGGTGACGAATACCGCGAGGAACGATCCCGCACGAGTGCGGTTCAGCACGATCCGCAACGGCAACAACGGATGCTCGACGCGCATCTGGATGGTCACGAACACTGCGAGCAGTACGACACCGGCGGCCAGGAATCCGAGGGTGACCGAGTTGCCCCAGCCGTCGGACTCGGCGTGAGCGAAGCCGTAGACGATGGAGAACAGTGCGGCCGAGACGGCGAGGGTGCCGGGGATGTCGAGCTTGGGGCGGACGTCGACCTTGTGCTTGGCCAGTAACAGGAATCCGCCGACGAATGCGAGCGCGGCGAAGATCAGGTTGACGTACAGGCTCCAGCGCCAGTTGGCCCATTCGGTGAGCATGCCGCCCAGCAGCAGGCCGAGAGCGCCGCCGCCGCCGGCGATGGCACCGAAGATGCCGAATGCCTTGGCGCGTTCCTTGGTGTCGGTGAAGGTGGTGGCCAACAGGGACAGGGCCGCGGGGGCGAGCAGAGCGCCGAAGACACCCTGACCGGCGCGGGCCGCGACGAGCATGCCGAAGTTGACGGCCGCGCCGCCCACAGCCGACATCAGCGCGAAACCGACGAGCCCGATGAGGAAGGTGTTGCGTCGTCCGAAGAGGTCGCTCAGTCGTCCACCGAGCAGCAGCAGGCTGCCGAACGCGAGTGCGTACGAGGTGACGACCCATGAGCGGTCGGCGTTGTCGAAGCCCAGGTCGAGCTGAGCAGCGGGGAGTGCGATGTTCACGATGGTCGCGTCGAGCACGACCATGAGCTGAGCCAGTCCGAGCGTCGCGAGAATCAGCCAACGATTCCGATGCGCACGTTCGTCGACCGGCGTCGTGGTCGACGTCGAGTCGCCCACGTTCTCCGATGAAAGGGCGGTCATAGTGTCCTCGGTTCGACTATGCGGAGGTGTACCCTCCGGTTGTAGAACAAGGTAGCAGCGAAGTGGAGGGATGTCCTCCGCTTATCGGGTGAAACGGACATCGAATGAGTGTGAGAGCGGACACAGCGGCATCGAAGCCACTTCGGGCCGATGCCGAACGCAATCGACGTCGCATCGTCGACGCGGCCCGCGAACTGTTCGCGTCACACGGCATCGACATCACGCTCGACGACGTCGCGGCGCACGCCAAGGTGGGCGTCGGCACCGTCTATCGGCGGTTTTCTTGCAAGGAAGAACTGATCGACGGCGTGTTCGAGCAGCGTCTCGAAGACATGCTCGCGACCGCCGAACGGGCGCTCGAGGCAGAGGATCCGTGGGACGGTTTGGTGCAGTTCCTCGGCGATGTGTGCGCGGGAATGGCACTCGATCGCGGTCTCGGAGACGTCGTACTCGGGTCCGATCAGGGCTGCCGAGGGATCGCTCAGGTTCGCTCGCGCATCGATCCGTTCTTCGAGAAGATCGTCGAACGAGCACTGGCATCCGGTCAGCTTCGGCCGGACGTCGCCGTAAACGACTTCTATCCGGTGCTCGGCATGATCGGCGCGAGCGTCGAATTCTCCAGCACCGTCGACGCGTCGAACTGGCGACGCTATTTCACCGTGTTGCTCGACGGTCTGCGCGGCGACGGCGTTCCAAGGTCGACGCTGCCGGGGCGGCCCTTCACCAGCGACGAGGTCGATGCGGCCAAGACGGCGATGCATCGTCGTCGACGCTGATCGTGAGGACACCGAACTAGCCCTATGCGTTGTGTGGCGCATCACGTAAGGTGCGTCACGATAAGTGCTACACGGGGTAGCGCTCACTTGAAGTCAAGTGATCGACGTTGGGGGTTTATCAGGTGCGTTGCACACGCGTGTTCGGGTCGGCTGTGGCGGTAGCGGCAGTATTCATGGGGGTGACGGCACCCGCGGTATCGGCGGCACCCTCGACGGGATCGACCGTCGAATCCGATTTCTACATTCCACCGAGCCCGCTCCCCGCAGGCTCCCCGGGTGACGTGATCCGGTCCGAGCCCTCGCATCTCGCGCTGTCGGTTCCCGGGATCGGTGGCCCGCTGCCCGGTGCGGCAACCCGAATCATGTACCGCAGCAACGATTCCAACGACGAAGCCAATGCCGTCACGGGAACCTACATCGATCCCGCCGCGGAGTGGACCGGGCCCGGCCCGCGTCCGCTCGTCGTCCTCGCCCCGGGAACTCAGGGACAGGGCGATCAGTGCGCGCCGTCGAAGATGCTCAACAACGTCATCACCTACACTCCGCCGCTCGGCTTCATGGTCGAGTACGAGGTGCTCGCGGCATACTCGCTGCTCTCGCAGGGTTACGGCGTGGTCATCACCGACTACGAGGGCCTCGGTACGCCGGGTGCGCACACGTACGTCAACCGCGCCTCGGAAGCTCACGCTGTGCTCGACGCGGCCCGCGCCGCACAGAACCTGCAGGGTACCAAGATCTCCGCCGACGGCCCGGTGGCCGCGTACGGCTACTCGCAGGGCGGCGGAGCAGCCGCTGCTGCAGCGGAACTCGCCGATGAGTACGCACCCGAGATGAACCTCGTCGGCACCTACGCCGGTGCACCTCCCGCAGATCTGAAGGCGACCCTCGAGCAGGTCGACGGCACCATTCTCACCGGAGTCATCGGATACACCCTCAACGGTCTGCTCAACTCCGACCCGGGTCTCCAGCCCATCATCGACGAGAACATCAACGACGCAGGCAAGGCCATGCTGAATCTGGTCGCGAATCAGTGTGTGGGAGAAACGATTCTGAACGTCGGGCTGCACCGCACCAACGAGTACACCAAGACCGGCGAGCCGCTGTCGGTGGTGCTGGACAGGCTGCCCGTCGCTCAGGAGATCCTGGCCAAGAACAAGATCGGTGAGCGGACGCCGAATGCGCCGGTGCTGATTCAGTCCGGTACGTCCGACGACATCGTTCCTCACGGACAGGCCGTCGGACTGGCCGGTGACTGGTGCGGCAAGGGTGCCACCGTGCAGCTGAGCGCCGCGCAGGTTCCGGCCATCGTCCCGGGTTCGGGTGCCGGACACCTGATTCCGGATATCCTCGGCCTCGGCGAGGCGCAGAACTGGATCAAGGACCGGTTCTACGGGGTGCCCGCGCCGTCGAACTGCTGATCTTCTCGGTACGGCCCGCGTGAGTCAGCGCGGGCCGTACATGATCACCGCGACGCCGATCAATGCGATCGACGCTCCGGTGATGTCCCACCGGTCGGGTCGGAAACCGTCGACCACCATTGCCCAGAGCAACGATCCCGCGACGAAGACCCCGCCGTACGCCGCCAGAATCCGACCGAAGTTCGCGTCGGGTTGCAAGGTCGCCACGAAGCCGTAGGCGCCGAGAGCGAGCACCCCGGCTCCGGCCCACAGCCACCCGCGATGCTCTCGAATCCCTTGCCATACCAACCATGCTCCGCCGATCTCGAACAGAGCGGCGACGCCGAACAGCACTATCGACTTCAACACAGTCATGGCGTTCAGCGTCGCACAGCGCCGTGAGAGGTGTAGAAACAAGTGTTCGGGGGTAAGGCCTACAGGCCCAGCAGGGCCGAACGGTAGGGGTTGAGTACTTCATGCGGGACAGTTACGCCGAGACGTTGGATTCGCTGGCGTCGAATTTGTCCGAAATGTCGCGAATTGCCGAGAAGGCGATGGCGGACGCGACTCGATCGTTGTTGACGGCAGACATCGTTCTCGCCGAGCAGACCATCGAATACCGCGAAGAGATCGACATGCTCGCAGTCGAGTGGGAGCACGGAGCCTTCGGCTTCCTGGCGCTGCAGGCACCCGTTGCCCACGATCTACGACGCGTCGTCTCGGGCATCAACATCGTCGCCGATCTCCAGCGCATGGGTGGCCTGGCCGTGCACATCGCCGAACTGGTTCGCCGTCGCCATCCCGCGCACGTTTTGCCGCCCGAGGTCGAGGGCGTGTTCGAGCAGATGGGTCGCGTTGCCGTCGCGCAGGCCGAGTCCACCCAACGCGTCCTGGAGACCCGAGACGCCGAGCTCGCCGCCGACCTGCGAATTCAGGATCAGGAGATGGACGCGCTGCACCGCAGCCTGTTCATGCTGACCTCCGCACCCGACTGGCCGCACGGCGTGCCTGCCGCAGTGGACATAACGCTGCTCGGGCGCTTCTACGAGCGATACTCCGACCACACTGTCGAGGTCGCCAAACGCGTCATCTTCCTGGTGACCGGCGATCGCCCCACCGACGAGTCATAGTCTGCGCGAACGGCTCGAAGATGGCAGGATCGGCACGATGAAACGTGATGTCTCTGCGTACCTCGATGTCGACGTGACCGAGGCCAGCACCCTCGAGTTCCAGATCGCAATTGCACCGCATCCAGGAACCGACGTGTGGGAAGCACTCTCGTTCACACTCGACGGTCAGCCGATCGAGGCGCAGGAGATCAGCGGTGCTCACGGCACCCGCATCCACAAGATTCACGCCGGCGTCGGCAAGCTCGAGGCGTCGTACTCGGCAACCATCTACGGCAACACCGAGCCCGCTCCGGTCTCCGACTACGACCTCTCGCTGTACCTGCGGCCCAGCCGCTACGCCGAAGCCGACAAGTTCTTCGGCTTCGCAGCAACGGAATTCGGCTCGTACCCACCCTCGGAGAAGCTGCTCGCCGAGGTGTCCTCGTGGGTCGGCGCGCGGCTGAGCTACGTACCGGGCAGCAGCGACCCCATCGACGGCGCAGTCGACACCCTCCTCGCCGGTGCCGGAGTCTGCCGCGATTACACCCACCTCGTGGTGGCGCTGCTGCGAGCGGTCAACGTCCCGGCTCGCCTGGTCGCGGTGTACGCGCCGGGCTGCGATCCGATGGACTTCCACGCGGTTGCCGAAGCATTCGTCGAAGGCCAGTGGCGAGTGGTGGACGCGACCTGCCTCGCACCGCGATCGACCTTGGTGCGCATCGCCACCGGACGCGACGCATCCGACACCGCGTTCCTCGACAACCACGGCGGATCGATCATCCTCAACAGCGCCGTCGTGGGAGCCGTCGTCGACGGCCCCTTGCCCTTCGACGACATCACGCAGTTGGTCTCGATCACCTGACCCCAGGGGTGCGTGGCAGGATCGAGGCCATGTCTCGCACACTGCACCTCGTCGGCGATCCTGAGGCCGATGCACTGCTCGCCGAGGATCCGTTCGCGCTGCTGATCGGCATGCTTCTCGATCAGCAGGTACCGATGGAATCGGCGTTCGCAGGACCGAAGAAGCTCGTCGACCGTCTCGGTGACCTGAACGTCGACACCGTCGCCGACACCGATCCCGAAGAGTTCGCTGCCCTGTGCGCGCAGACCCCGGCCGTCCACCGGTTCCCGGGTTCGATGGCCAAGCGCATCCAGGGGCTGGCGGCGTTCCTAGTCGAGAACTACGACGGCAAGCCGCAGGAGATCTGGACTCGGGACGATCCCGACGGTGCCGAAGTACTGAAGCGTCTCAAGGCCCTCCCCGGCTACGGCGATCAGAAGGCCCGTATCTTCCTCGCGCTGCTCGGCAAGCAGATGGGCGTCACGCCAGACGGGTGGCGCAAGGCCGCGGGAGCGTACGGCGACGACGGTGCGCGTCGATCCATCGCCGACGTGGTGGACGAGAAATCGCTGCTCGAGGTACGTGAATTCAAGAAGGCAGCGAAAGCCGCAGCCAAGAACAAATAAGTCTGTCGGTGCCCGTCGATACAGTGGCCAGAACTTTCACCGGGGGGCGAAATGACCGACAGTATCGAAACCTACGAGGGCTGGCTGGCGACTCTCGACGAGGACGCACTGACCGATCTGCTGCACCGTCGGCCGGACGTGGCGACCGACCCGCCACCGCGCTCGTTCGGGTTGCTCGCGCAGTTGCTCGGTGCACCGTCTCGGGTGTCGATGCTGCCGCGTCGACTCGACAGCGGCGCGCTCGCTCTCCTCGAATTGTTCGCGCTCATGGGAGATCTGAGCCGCGCCGAGATCGGGCACTGGGCGAGTGAGGGCCCGATCAACGAGACGCCGCACATCGATGCCGCTCTCGCCACACTGACGGCCTACGGGTTGATCTGGCCGCACTCCTCGCCCGGCGCAGGCACGGTCGAATACTCACCCATCGATCTGTCCGGGGTGTTCTCGCATCCGTTCGGACTTGCCCGCAGGCAGCGAAAACTGTTCCTGCACTGCGCCGTCGAGCAGGACCGGCTGGCTGTGCTGTCGATCCTCGGAATCGACCCGGCGCTCGAGCGAGGGACGCGCGCCGACGCCGTTGCAGCCGCGATGACGCCCGAACGGATCAGGGCGCTGTTCGACGGCGGGTCGGAGGAGATGCGAGCGATGTTGTCTCGCTTCGTCGATGGCAAGCCGGTGTCACTGATCTTCGACATTCCGTCGAGCGCGGGGACCCCTGCCTTCGAGCGGGGATTGTTGTATCGACTCGACGGGCACCGCGTCGAGATGCCGCTGGAGGTGAGCATCGCCCTGCGCGGGGTCGGGTGGCGTCTGCCCATCGAAGTCACGCCGCCGACCTTCGAGACCCGCGCGCTCTCGCACGACGACGTGCGGCGCACTCGTTCCATCGCACTGCTGCAGTTCTGCGAACACACGCAGGCATTGCTGACGGCCATCGACGCCGACGGCCTGACGACGATGAAGACCGGCGGCGTCAGTGCCAAGGAACTTCGGTCGCTCACGAGCAGGTTGGGATTCGCCGACGAACACGACACCGCGTTGATGTTGATGCTGGCACGCGAAGCCGGGCTGCTGGCCGAACGCGGAAAGACCGGCGTCGCGTTGACCTCGGCCTACGAGACATGGTCGACGAGCGCCCGAGCCGAACAGGCGGCGACGCTGGTGACCGCGTGGTGGAGTTCGCCCTTCACTCCCACCCACCGAGTTCCCCGCGCATCCCAGAAGACCGTTCCCGTGCTCAAGAAGATGCTCGACGACCCCGCGGCAGCGGACCTGCGCGCGACGGCGCTGACAGCTCTGCTCCGATACGAGGACGTCGCCTCGCCGGTGACGGTTCTGCAGGATGCCGAGGAGTTCGCCCGGTACCTGGACTGGCACATCCCGGTCGTCTCGACGAGCGCCGGGCCAGGCCACGTGCACGCGCTGTGGTTGGAGGTGAGTCGACTCGGGATATTGGCCGACGGTGCGCCGACCGATCTGTGCCGCACCCTCACCGAGTTCCCCGCGGGTCGAGACGGTGACCCGCGCGAAATCCGTGCGGCTCTGGCCGCACAGTTGCAGGACATGGCCGAGTGGGTGCCGTTCTCCGTTCGGCTGTTGCCCGATTCCACGGCGGTGGTGACCGGACCACCCAGTACCGAGGTGGCGTCGATTCTCGGCGCGGCCGCGCAGCCCGAGTCGAGGGACGTCGCATCGGTCTGGCGGTTCACTCCCGCGACCATTCGGGGGTTCTTCGACACCGGCGGCACCGGCGACGAGTTGATCGATGCGTTGACCGCGATGGCCGACACCGACGTACCCCAGGCTCTGAGCTACACGATCCGGGACTGCTGGCGTACCTACGGCGCACTGGCCGTGCGCAGAATTCCCTGCGCCATCGTCTCCGAGGATGTCGTCCTGCTGACCAACATCGAGACCGACGAGTCCCTGGCCGTGCTGCAGTTCCAGCGCCTCGCTCCGACCGTCCTGGTCAGTTCTGCCACGCCGATCGACACCATCGCTGTGCTCCGCAGGCACGGATACTCCCCGGTGCGGCACTCCGACACCGGGCAACTCCAACTCGACAGCGCACCTCGCATTCGCGCGGGGGACACCCGGCCGACGCATCGTGCCGTCCACCCGGCACGGCACCGACGCGAACCACGCGAGCTCGCGCGGCTCCTGCTGGCAGGCAGCGGCGGAACCGTCGACGAGGCACGAGTGCGGTCTGCGCTGGATTCCCACAGCCGGCTGTTGCCGCGTGAGCTGGATCTGTTGACCGACGCCGCAGCGCGCGGCACGCCCGTCACGATCGACTATCAGAACTCCAGGGGAGCCATCGTCCGGCATGCGATCTCGGATGCGTTGCAGGACGGCCATTGGCTGTACGCGCTGTCGGAATCGACCGGAAGCCGCGAGAGCTTCGCCGTCATGAACATCAGAGCGGTATCCACCGCCGCACAATGACCGGCGATGCAACTGTGTCCGTGGTCGCCGGTACCCTTTCGGGCGTGGCCCTCTACCGGAAGTACCGTCCTGCGACGTTCGCCGAGGTCGTCGGTCAGGAGCACGTCACCGAGCCGATCAGCGTGGCGTTGGACAGCAACAGAATCAACCATGCCTACCTCTTCTCCGGGCCGCGCGGCTGCGGAAAGACCTCCTCGGCGCGGATCCTCGCCCGATCGCTGAACTGCGCCGAAGGTCCCACGTCGACGCCCTGCGGCGTGTGCAACTCCTGCGTCGCCCTCGCCCCCGGCGGACCCGGCAACTTCGACGTCGTCGAGATGGACGCGGCCAGCCACGGTGGCGTCGACGATGCCCGTGATCTGCGAGACAAGGCCGTGTACGCCCCGGCCGAATCGCGCTACGTCATCTTCATCATCGACGAGGCGCACATGGTGACCCCGGCGGGCTTCAACGCGTTGCTCAAGGTCGTCGAGGAACCGCCCGAGCACCTCGTCTTCATCTTCGCGACCACCGAACCCGAGAAGGTTCTCCCCACCATCCGCTCGCGTACCCACCACTACCCGTTCCGGCTGCTCGCGCCGTCGACGATGCGCGTTCTGCTGGAAAAGATCTGCGGCCAGGAACAGGTCCCGGTCGAAGACGCGGTCTACCCGTTGGTCATCCGCGCCGGCGGCGGCTCGCCCCGTGACTCGCTCAGCGTCATGGATCAGCTCCTGGCCGGAGCCGGTCCGGAAGGCGTCACGTACCCGCGAGCACTGTCGCTGCTCGGCGTCACCGACGTCGCGCTGATCGACGAGGCCGTGGACGCATTGGCTGCGGGCGACGGCGGCGCACTGTTCGGCACCGTCGACAAGGTGATGGACGCCGGCCACGACCCACGCCGGTTCGCCATCGACCTCCTCGATCGCATGCGAGACCTGATCCTGATGAAGGCCGTGCCCGACGCCGGAGAACGCGGTCTGGTCGACGTGCCGGGCGACGTACTCGAGCGACTTCGTGACGAGGCCGATCTGCTCGGCTCGGCGACGCTGACTCGCTACGCCGAGATCGTGCACTCGGGACTCGGCGAGATGCGTGGTGCCACCGCCCCGCGTCTGCTGCTCGAAGTGATGTGCGCCCGCATGCTGCTGCCCTCGGCCTCCGACGCGGAATCGGCGGTGCTGCAACGACTCGAACGCGTCGAACGTCGCTTGGACGTCACCCTTCCGGCGGGGGAGCAGGCAGCCGTCGCCCAGGCAGTTGCGGATCCGACGCGACCGCAACTGCAACCCACCGAGGAGCCCGCACCCTCGGGTCCGGCACCGGTGAGCAAATTCCAGCGACCGTCACAGCGCCCACCGGCCGCAGAGCCGACAGCGCCGACACCGGCACCGGCACCAGCTCCGGTGGCAGCCGCTCCCGCAGTCTCAGTTCCCACACCGGCACCCACGCCCGAGCCGACACCTGAACCTGAACCGGTTCCGACACCCGCACCAACACCGGAGCCCGAGCCCACACCTGAGCCAGCTCCGGCACCCGAGCCCACACCGACGCCCGAGCCGGCACCGACACCCGAGCCTGAGTCTGTCCCGGAACCCATTGCCGTGCAACAGGATTCGGCCCCGGCTGCCCCGGCTGCCCCGGTCGCCCCGGCTGCACCAACTACCCCGACGTCGCACGAGGATTTTCCGCCGGAGCCCGAGGACGATTACGGTCCCGAACCGGATCCCGTGTTCGAGTCGGAACCGGAACCCGTGGCGGCCCCTGCCGCCGCGTCGAACGAACCCGACGCAGCTGCGGTTCGCGCGGTGTGGTCCGAGGTGCGTACGAAAGTGCGGGAGCGGAGCCGGACCGTCGAGGTGATGCTCTCCGGAGCCTCGGTGCGCGCGGTCGAGAACGGCACCATCACGCTCGGCCACGACTCGGCACCGTTGGCCAAGCGGCTCGAGGAGCCCCGCAATGCCGACGTCATTCGCGACGCACTGCGTGACGTGTTCGGCGTCGAATGGTCGGTGGTATGTCTGGTCGGTGCCGCGGCACCACCGGAACAGTCATCAGCAAAAAAAGATGAACCGGCAGCGAAACCCGCGTCGCTGCCGAAGTTCTCGAGGCCGAGCCAGGCAGGGGCTCCCCGTCCCACGTCGGACGGGTTCGGATCAGCGGGCGACGGATCCTCGGCCGGCATCGGGGCGGACGACATTCCGATGCCCGAAGCCCCGGGCTATCCGGACGAGCCCGAGCCGGTAGGGCCACCGCCGCCGGAGACCCCGGAGGACGAGGAAGAGTTGCTCAAGGCTGCCGCCGAGCCTGCCGATCCCACGGTTCGCCGGGACCCGGAGACAGTCGCGATGGAGCTGCTGGTGAGCGAACTGGGAGCGGTACCGCTCAAAGAGATCTGATCGACGGGTGACTCAGCCGACGGTGAGATCCTCGTTGTCGGCGAACACCAGGCGGCCACTGTCGAGTGCCACGGCCCAACGCCGTGCCACCGCCCATTCCCTCGACGTGGTGTCGGGGGTCTGCACGCCGAAGTCCACGACGATGGCTCCGGTCTCGTAGGCGCCCTGACCGGACTCGTCGTCGCTGCCGGTGGTGTGAATGCGTACTTTGACGCGGGCGCCCACGGTCAGTTCGTTGTCGGTTTCCATGGAGGGTCTTCTTCCGCGCTCGGTAGATCTGATTTATCCGAGTGTCCCATGCCGACTTCGTTCAAACCTGAACTTTCGCGCCGGTCATGGAGAACGCTCGTTTCGGTCCTTATGTCGGATCGACCCGCGGCCCTACTGTGAAGTGAGCTGAGGTCTGTTGTGGCCTCGCATCGACGCGGTCGGCCAGCACGGCGACGGCGACGCCGATCGAGAATGTGGAAGGAACTGCGCGCTGTGACTACAGAGGCATTCATTTATGAAGCCATCAGGACTCCCCGAGGCAAAGGAAAGAACGGCTCCCTGCACTCGGTGAAGCCGATTTCCCTGGTGACCGGCCTGATCGACGAGCTTCGTCGACGTTTCCCCGACATGGACGAGAACCGGATCTCCGACCTCATCCTCGGAGTGGTCTCGCCCGTCGGAGACCAGGGTGCCGACATCGCCCGCACTGCCGTGCTCGCTGCGAAGATGCCCGACACCGTCGGCGGCTTCCAGCTCAACCGTTTCTGCGCGTCCGGCCTCGAGGCCGTCAACCTGGCCGCGCAGAAGGTGCGTTCGGGTTGGGACGAGCTCGTCGTCGCCGGTGGCGTCGAGTCGATGTCTCGTGTGCCGATGGGCAGTGACGGCGGCGCGTGGGCCATGGACCCCGCCACCAACTACGACACCTACTTCGCCCCGCAGGGCATCGGTGCCGACCTCATCGCCACCATCGAGGGCTTCACCCGTGAAGACGTCGACGCCTACGCCGCGCAGTCGCAGGAGCGTGCCGCAGCAGCGTGGTCGGGTGGATACTTCGCCAAGTCCGTCGTACCGGTCACCGACCAGAACGGTCTGCTGATCCTCGATCAGGACGAGCACATGCGTCCGGGCAGCACCGTCGAATCGCTCGGCAAGCTGAACCCGGCCTTCACCGGTATCGCCGCCATGGGTGGATTCGACGACGTCGCACTGCAGAAGTACCACTGGATCGAGAAGATCGAGCACGTCCACACCGGCGGTAACAGCTCCGGCATCGTCGACGGCGCAGCACTCGTCCTCGTCGGCAGCGAGCAGGCCGGCAAGGATCTGAACATGGTTCCGCGGGCGCGCATCGTCGCCACGGCCACCAGTGGTGCCGACACGACCATCATGCTGACCGGGCCGACCCCGGCGTCGAAGAAGGTTCTCGCGACCGCGGGGCTGACCGTCGACGACATCGATCTCTTCGAGCTCAACGAGGCGTTCGCGTCCGTCGTGCTGCGGTTCCAGAAGGATCTGAAGATCCCGAACGAGAAGCTCAACGTCAACGGCGGAGCCATCGCCATGGGCCACCCCTTGGGAGCTACCGGCGCGATGATCACCGGCACCGTGCTCGACGAGCTCGAGCGCCGCGGCGGTCGTTACGCGTTGATCACCTTGTGCATCGGCGGCGGCATGGGCGTTGCCACCATCATCGAGCGAGTCTGAGGTAAAGGCATGAGCAACAACATGATTCAGTGGGACCAGGACGCCGACGGCATCGTCACGCTGACAATGGACGACCCCAACCAGGGCGCCAACACGATGAACCAGCTGTACAAGGACTCGATGGGTGCCACCGTCGAACGCCTCGAGGCCGAGGTCGACTCCATCACCGGTGTCGTGATCACGTCCGCCAAGAAGACGTTCTTCGCCGGCGGCGATCTGCACACCCTCATCGCAGCCAAGCCCGAGGACGCCCAGCAGGTGTTCGACGAGGTTCAGGAAGTCAAGGGGCAGCTGCGTCGCATCGAGAAGCTCGGTAAGCCGGTCGTGTCCGCCATCAACGGCGCAGCACTCGGCGGCGGACTCGAGATCGCCCTCGCGACGCATCACCGCATCGCGGCCGATGTTTCCGGCGTCCAGATCGGTCTGCCCGAGGTCTCGCTCGGACTGCTTCCCGGCGGCGGCGGCGTTGCTCGCATCACGCGACTGCTCGGCATTCAGACCGGTTTCATGACCGTCCTCGCCCAGGGCACCCGGTTCCGTCCGGCGAAGGCTCTCGAGATCGGTCTGATTCACGAATTGGTCGGCAGCATCGACGAATTGGTGCCCGCCGCCAAGGCGTGGATCAAGGCCAACCCCGAGGGTGGCGTCGCACCGTGGGACGTCAAGGGCTACAAGATCCCCGGCGGAACGCCGTCGAACCCGAAGCTCGCGCAGATCCTGCCTGCATTCCCGTCCAACCTGCGCAAGCAGATCAAGGGCGCACCGATGCCGGCTCCGCGCGCGATTCTCGCTGCGGCAGTGGAGGGTGCGCAGGTCGACTTCGACAATGCGTGCACCATCGAGTCGCGGTACTTCACCGAGTTGGTCACCGGACTGGTGTCCAAGAACATGATTCAGGCGTTCTTCTTCGACCTGCAGGCGATCAACGCCGGCAAGTCCCGCCCCGACGGCATCGAGAAGACCACGTTCACCAAGGTCGCGGTTCTCGGCGCAGGCATGATGGGCGCGGGTATCGCGTACGTGTGTGCCAAGGCCGGAATCGATGTGGTGCTCAAGGACGTCGCCCTCGAATCGGCTCAGAAGGGCAAGGCCTACTCCGAGGCCATCGAGGCCAAGGCGCTCTCCCGTGGCAAGACCACCCAGGAGAAGTCCGACGCTCTGCTCGCCCGTATCCACCCGACGGCCGACGCCAAGGACGTCGAAGGCGCAGACCTCGTCATCGAGGCCGTCTTCGAGTCGGAAGAGTTGAAGCAGAAGGTGTTCCAGGAGATCGAGGACCTCGTCGATCCGACGGCGCTGCTCGGTTCCAACACCTCGACGCTGCCCATCACGAGCCTCGCTCAGGGCATCAAGCGTCAGGAAGACTTCATCGGAATCCACTTCTTCTCACCCGTGGACAAGATGCCGCTGGTGGAGATCATTCGCGGCGAGAAGACGTCGGATGCAGCCTTGGCCAAGGCATTCGACCTGGTGCAGCTCATCAAGAAGACCCCGATCGTCGTCAACGACAGTCGCGGCTTCTTCACCTCGCGTGTCATCGGCACGTTCATCAACGAGGCCATCGCGATGTTGGGCGAGGGCGTCGAGCCGTCGACCATCGAGCAGGCCGGTCTGCAGGCCGGTTACCCGGCTGCGCCGCTGCAGCTCTCGGACGAGCTCACGCTCAACCTGATGCAGAAGATCCGCAAGGAGACCTACGACGCGCTCATCGCCGCGGGTCAGACTCCTCCCGAGGATCCGGCCGGTGCCGTCATCGACAAGATGGTCGACGAGTTCGAGCGTCCGTCGAAGGCCAAGGGTGCGGGCTTCTACGAGTACGAGGACGGCAAGCGCGCCGGACTGTGGCCCGGACTGCGTGATGCGTTCAAGTCGGGCTCGGCGGACATCCCGTTCGAGGACCTCAAGGAGCGCATGCTGTTCATCGAGGCCATCGAGACGCAGAAGTGCTTCGACGAGGGTGTCCTGAACACCACCGCCGACGCCAACATCGGCTCGATCTTCGGCATCGGATTCCCCGCCTGGACCGGAGGCGTGCACCAGTACGTCGTCGGCTACCCGGGTGGTCAGGCCGGATTCGTCACCCGTGCAGACGAATTGGCGAAGAAGTACGGCGATCGCTTCCAGGTTCCCGCCTCGCTGCGCTGACCCCATGTGAGTGGAACCTCGTAGCAGGCTACGAAGTTCCGCGCACATGCGCGTAGCGCTCACCCGCGGTGCGCGATCAACCTCTCGGCGCCGTCTGTGAATTGTTGCTTCATCAATTCGCAGGCGGCGTCGATGTCGTTTCGAACGAGTGCCTCGATGAGGGCCTCGTGGTTGCGCACTGTCGCTCGGCCCCAGTCGCGGTCGGTGGCGTAGAGGCGGGTGGGTGTGTAGCGGGTGGCGTTGTTGAGAAACCACGCCAGTTTCGCGGATTCGGCGAGTCGGTTGAGGACTCGGTGGAACTCGAATTCGCAGTTCTCGACGTCCTCCGGCCGACCGTTCTCGACGGCGATCGACAGTGCGGCGGTGAGCTCGGCGAGCCGGTCGAGCTCGGCCTCGGTGATCTTCGGCGCGGCGCGGCGAACCAGCTCGGCGGCGATGTGCCCCTGCAGCCAGAAGATGTCGACGATGTCGCTCGGCGTCAGTGGCGAGACCTTGTATCCGCGATGCGGGACGAGTTCGACGATGCCCTCACCCCGCAGCGTCAGCAGTGCCTCGCGTACCGGAGTGACGCTCACCCCGAGTTCGGCGGCGGTCTCGTCGAGTCGGATGAAGTCGCCTGGGCTCACCTCGCCGGACATGACGAGATGCCGGACGTGGTTGGCCACCTCCTCCGACAGCTGCGGCCGTCGGCGCAGAACCGATGCTCGACGCTTGTCCACCATTCCGAAAGCCAATCACACGGCGGGCTTCGTGCGAAGGAGGACCTTCGCGACCGGTTCGACGACTCGGGCCGCGATGGGCCCCAGGATGGCCATCAGCAGCACGTATGCCGTGGCCAGAGCAGCCAGCTCGCCCTCGACGGCTCCCGCGGCCACGGCCAGCCCGGCGATGACGATGGAGAACTCGCCACGCGCCACCAGGGCCGCACCGGCGCGCAGTCGGCCCGGCCGCCCTATTCCTTGACGCCTGGCCGCCCACCAGCCCGTCGCGATCTTGGTCGCTGCGGTGGCGACCGCCAAGACGACGGCCCAGCCGAGCACCGGCGGGATGGTTGCCGGGTCGGTGGCGAGACCGAACACCACGAAGAACATCGCCGCGAACAGATCTCGGAGGGGTTCGAGAACGCGGGTGGCGTTGGCGGCCGTCGAGCCGGAGATCGCGATACCGAGCAGGAATGCGCCGACGGCGGCCGAGACCTGCAGTTCCGACGCGATTCCGGCCACCAGCAGGGCAGCGCCGAGGACGTTGAGGAGCATGACCTCACGGTCCTTGCTGTCGAGCAGCGCAGAGACCGAGCTGCCGTAGCGCAGTGCGATGACCAGGACGATCGTGACGACCAGCAGGGAGATTCCGAGAGCTTCGAGCCCGCCGAGGAAACTGGCACCCATCAGAACGGTGGTGAGGATCGGCAGGTAGACGGCCATCGCAAGGTCCTCGAACACCAGAATGGACAGCACGATGGGGGTTTCTCGGTTGCCGAGCCTGCCGAGGTCGGTGAGGACCTTGGCGATGATGCCCGAGGACGAGATGTATGTGACACCGCCCATCACCAGCGCTCCGACGCCGCCCCAGCCGAGTATCAGTGCGACCACTGCGCCCGGGGTGAAGTTCAGGGCGATGTCGACCAGGCCCGCCAGCCAGGATCGGCGTAGTCCGGTGACGAGTTCGGTGGCGGTGTACTCGAGTCCGAGCAGGAGCAGCAGCAGGATGACGCCGATTTCGCTGGCGATCTCACTGAATTCGTCGATGCCGCCGAGGCTGACGATTCCGCCGTTGCCGAAGGCGAGACCGGCGAGAAGATAGAACGGAATGGGGGAGACCCCGAACTTGCCTGCCACGCGGGCGAGTAGGCCGAGGACGAAGAACACCGCTCCCAGTTCGGTCAGAGCGAGTGCAGTCTCGGCCACCGGTCAGACCCGACGATTGTCAGGCATTGCCGAGGATCTTGGCAGCTGCGTCCAAACCGTCGGCGGTTCCGACGGCGACCAGCAGATCGCCGGAGACGAGGGTGAAGCCAGGAGTGGGTGACGGTTGTACTTGGCCCGCGCGCATCACTGCGACGATCGAGACGCCGGTCTTGGTGCGCATCCCGGTATCGCCGAGGGGGCGGCCGTCGAAACGCGAGCCCTTCCTGACGGGGAGCTGGCGGGTGTTGATGCCGGGGAGGTCGCGATGCTGTTCCCCGAGCTGAGCGATGAGTTGCGGCGACCCGAGCAGATTGCCCAGGGCCGCCGCTTCCTCATTGCTCAACGTGATGGATTCCTGCGTCGCATCGGGGTCGTCCTTGCGCGAGACGATCAACTCGTTCGCGCCGTCCTTGCGGGTGATGACGCCTATGCGACGCCCGGAAGCGAGGGCGAAATCTTTCCGCACCCCGATTCCCGGCAGCAGGGTCACTTCGACGTTCATGGTCGAAATGCTAGCCCTGCAGGCAACGCATTATCGCCGGATCGGGTGTGAGCCCGACCCAGGTCGATCAGGATGCGACTGCGGCCAGGAGGGCTTCGCGCTGGTTTGCACCGAGGCCACCGATACGGCGGGTATCGGCGATGGACAGCTGCTCGAGCAGCTGTGCGGCGCGCACGGAACCAACACCCGGCAGGGCCTTGATCAGGGCGGACACCTTGGTCTTCTTGACGATCTCGTCGTTCTCCGCCTTGGCGAGAACGTCAGCGACGCTGAGTTCGCCGGACTTGACGGATGCGAGCAGCTTCGACCGCGCAGTGCGTGCCTCGGCCGCCTTGGCCAGCGCCGCGGTGCGCTGTTCCGGTGTCAATACTGGTAAAGCCATGGCCTGTTCTCCTCGATTGTGGTGACCCGTCGCTCGTTGACAGGTCTCGACCCTCTTGCATCGTGCCTGGTGGCTCTCCCAATCTAACCGAACAACACGACTGTCATTCCGGTCGAGCCACCGAACCTTCCCAGCCAGGCTACGTCCTATCCGATTCGGGGTGTGCCCCGACCAGCACTTCGGCCCCGTGTCGGCCCTCGAAGGGCGTCGTGTACCGGGCATGTTCGACGCCTCCCTGCCCGCCTTTCAGGCAGGTGCCGGCGAGTAGGTCTTCCGGAGTGCGACCTTGACCACCTTGCCGCTCGCGTTGCGCGGGAGGGCGTCGACGACGACCAGATCCTTGGGGTGTTTGAACCGCGCGAGATGGTCGCCGAGCCACACCAGAAGCTCGTCGAGTGTCAGGTCCGGGGCGCCGGGCGAATCGTGCAGTGCGACCACCGCGACGGGCACCTCACCCCATCTGTCGTCGGGGCGGCCGATCACTGCGGCCTCGAGGATTCGGGGGTGGGAGAACAGGACGTTCTCGACTTCGGCGCAGTAGATGTTCTCGCCGCCGGAGATGATCATGTCCTTCTTGCGGTCGACGACGAACACGAAGCCTTCCTCGTCCTGGCGTACGAGGTCGCCGGAGTGGAACCAGCCGCCGTGGAATGCGTCCGCCGTCGCGTCCTGGTTCTCCCAGTACCCCTGCATCAATGTGGGCCCTCGATAGACGATTTCACCGATCTCGCCCTGCGCCACGTCGTTCATCTCGTCGTCGACGACGCGCGCTGCGATGGTCGGAATGACACGTCCGACGGAGCCGAGTTTGCGGAGGGCGTCGACGCCGTCGAGCACGCAGGTGATGGGCGACATCTCCGTCTGCCCGAAGACCGCGACGTTCAGCGCTCCCGGGAACGTTGTCGACATCGCGCGCAGGACGGTGTCGGAGGCCGGGGCGGCACCCCAGGAAATGACCCGCAGGGCAAGTTCTCTGGGGTTGGCGGCCTGCTCGGCGCACATCGCCTGCCATTGCACGGGGACGAGGAAGAGATTGGTGACACCCTCGGCGGCGAGTACGTCGAGCAGGGTGCCCGGATCGAAGGCACCGACCGGGTGGACGACGGTGGGAATGCCGAGCAGCAGGCTCGGCGCGAGACTGCCGAGTGCGGCGATGTGGAACATCGGTGAGGCGCAGAAACCGACCTCGTCGGTGGCGCTCATCTGCAGTGCCCGGATGCAGGTGAAGGCCTGGGCCTGCATGTTCGCGTGCGTGAGGACCGCGCCCTTGGGTCTTCCGGTGGTACCCGAGGTGTACATGATCAATGCCGGGGCGTCGTCCGGAACGTCGACGGTGTCCGCCGGCTCAGCCGCGGACAGTAGCGCCTCGTAGTCGTCCCCGACGGTGATGATTCCGTTCAGTGAATCACTCTGCGCCACAACTGCTTCGGCCAGCGGAGCGAGTGTGTCGTCGGTGATCACCAGGGTGGAGCCACTGTTCTGCGCGAGAAAGGCCACCTCGGGCGGAGTCATCCGGAAGTTCACCGGCACTGCCAGAGCCCCGAGCGCGTTGATTGCCAGCACCGCCTCGAGGTACTCGGGTCGGTTGAGCATCACGATCAGCACCCGGTCGCCGAATCCGATTCCGCGGCTCTGCAGGACGCCTGCGCATCTCGACACGCGGTCGTCGAGTTCGCGCCACGTGATCGATCGCCCCTGGAATCGGAGCGCCACGGCGTCGGGTTGCATGAGGGCGTGGCGTCGAACGTGGTTGTTCCAGTTGTTTCGGTTGGACAACCCGGGTTCGTTCGGGTGAGCGGCCATCGCCGGTTCCTCTCGTCAGCAGTAAGAGCAGGGCATCGAATGTGATGCAGCCTACAGATCGGGCACTGCTTTGTCCGGAGCTTCGCAGACTGCATTTCTGCAGCTCAGCACGCCAATAAGTTTGCGGTCATTCGCATCGATGCCGCTACTATGGGGAATCGAGACGACCGGCGGTGCAAGGGCAGGCGATGAACGAGACAGGTACGACGGCGCAGCGGCGTCGGCCACGGAATCGAAAGGCGCAGATTCTGGTGGCCGCGGCCGAGGCCTTCAGCGAGCGCGGCTATCACCCCGTCGGAATCGAGGACATCGCCGCCACCGTCGGCATTTCCGGGCCCGCGCTGTACCGGCACTTTCCCACCAAGTACTCCCTGTTCGTCCACACAGTCATGCGGATGACCGACTCGTTGGTCGCGGCAACCGATCCGGCCGTCATCGAGGTGGAGGACCCGCAGGCTCGGATCGACGCGGTCATCGGTGCCATCATCGCCACCACCCTCGACAATCGGCGCACCGGTGGGTTGTATCGATGGGAGGGGCGCTATCTCGTCGGTTCGGACCGTGAGTACTTACGCCTAGCGCTGCGAACGGTGCACGAGCGGGTGACGGTCCCGCTGCGACAGCTTCGCCCCGATCTGTCCGAATCCGATGCAGCGCTGCTGGCCACCGCGGCAATCAGTGTGGTCGCCAGCATCACCGCGCATCGATCGGCGTTGTCGGCCAAGCAGATCGAGGAGTCGATGCTCGCTGCCGCACGGTCGGTCCTACGGACCGAACTTCCGCAGCAGGGCAGTGCATCTCCCCACCGCGAATCCGTGCTCGAGCATGCATCGAAACGCGAAGAGCTGCTGCATCATTCGATCAGGCTGTTCTACCTGCACGGCTACCACGAGGTGGGCCTGGACGACATCGGCGCAGCGGCGTCGATCACTGCCTCCAGTGTGTACCGCTATTTCCCCAGCAAGGCCGAACTGCTCGAGGCTGCGTTGCACCGTGCCAACGACCAGCTCACCGACACCCTCGCCGGTGCGCTCGAGCAATCGAGCTCCCCGGTCGACGCGGTGCGGACGTTCGCCAGGCTGTACACCGAATTGACCTTCCGGCAGGGCGAACTCGTGGCCGTGTACTTCGCCGAGATCGGAAATCTACCGGCCGATCGGCGGACGACGCTGCGCAGAATTCAGCGCCACAACATCGACGGCTGGGCACAACTACTGCGGGAAGCACGGCCGAACACGAGCGTGGTGGTCTCGAAATTTCTGATCCACGCCGCTCTCGGGTTGGTCTTCGACGTCGGTCGCACGGTGCGGTTCGAGCGCTCCGACCGAACCATGGCCCGAGTGCAGCAGACGATGACCGCGGTACTGCTGGGGTGATCGCCGCCGGACTCAGGCAGGCGTGGCCACGGCGGTGTACGGGCACGCACCAGCTCCCAGATCCCGAGGGCGGTAGCCGACGGGATAACCGGGGTAGGTCTTGTTCGACGCGTCGGCGGTGGCCCGCGAGTGCGTCCGCTTGGGCAGGAACCGCTCCACGCGGGCTCGGGCACGTAGAGCCCGCACGGCGGCCCGCTCGATCGTCGCCGAGCCGGACGGGAAGCCGAAGGCACCCGCCATCCGGTCGTCCAGCAATGCGAAGACTCCCTGTTTCACGGCGGGGGTGAACGCGGCTGGGTACCACGAGCAGTACAGCTCGAGGGTGTACGTGCCGATCCGACGGTTGTCCGCGCTGAAGCGAAACGTGCGCTCCTCGTAATCGAGCTTGAACTGCGCGAGCTCGGTGTACGAGGAGGGAATGTTCTTGATTCCCATCCGCTTTCCCACTTCGCAGTAGAAGTGGAACGTTGCGAGTCGTTCCTTCGGATGCAGGCGACGCCATCCGTAGGTGTCGATCCACTCGATCGGCTCGTAGATGAACGTCGTCAACACGTAGAGCATGTCGTCGTTCGAAATGTCGAACTGCCCGTGCATCCGGTTGACCATCCGAAGCGATTCGCGGCCCCGCTCGGAGTCGTATCCGTGCTCGAGCAATTCGGCCATCAGCAGCGCGGTGTCATCGTAGCGCTTCTGCGGCCTGTTCTCGAATTCGCCGGTCCTGACCAACAGAGCCGAGATGGTCGGCACGCAGTAGGTACGGAACAACGCGAATTCGAGTGCACGCTGGTAGTCCCACGGAAACTCGTAGCCGGCGGTGATGCGGTGGATCGTGTGGCAATCCCGCACCGGGTCGAGTTCCTCGATGCGGCGGAGCCAGCCGAAGCGCCCCTTCTTCGGCTTGATTTCCATGTTCAGCCCCGTCCGTGACGAAGCTTCAGCGCCAGCACGGACAGCTTCATGTTTCGCGCTTTGCGCTTCATCGTCAGCAGATTGACCGGAGCTGCAAAACTCTGCACGGTCAACGATTTCACGGTGCTGAATTCACGGAGGCCGTCGGCACCGTGGATGCGGCCGAATCCCGAGTCGCCCGTGCCGCCGAACGGCAGCGCCGGAACACCGGCGAAGCCGAGCACCGAATTGACCGTCACGACACCACAATCGAGCTTCTCGGCGGCGCGTCTGCCCACCGCTCCGTCCTGGGTGAACACCGATGCGCCGAGTCCGTACTTGGACGCGTTGGCGCGTTCGATGGCCTCGTCCAGATCGCGCACCTTGTTGACCACCACGGTCGGACCGAAGGTCTCCTCGGTGATCGCCGTCGAATCCTCGGGTACGTCGGTGAGAACCACCGGGTCGATGTACGGACCGTGCAACGAGTCGAGTCCGCCGACGACCGCCTTGCCGCCCTTGGCCAGAGCGTCCTCGATCTGGCCGCGCACGATGTCGCTCTGCTTGCCCAGCGTCATCGGACCGTAGGACGAGGTCTTCGTTCCGCCGGGCTTCAGCGCCTTCACCGCGGCGGTGAACTCGCCGACGAAGCGGTCGTACACCGGAGCCGCGACGTAGATGCGTTCGACGCCTGCGCAGGTCTGCCCGGCGTTGCCCATCGCGCCGAACGTCGCGAATTCCACTGCGGCAGTGATGTCCGCGTCTGCGTCGACGAGCATCGCGTCCTTGCCGCCGCACTCGGCGACGAGTGGGGTCAGGGACTTCGCGCAGGTGGCCATGACCTTCTTGGCCGTGGCGGTGGATCCGGTGAACGCGATCTTGTCGACACCGGATTCGACGAGGGCGGTGCCGGTGGATCCGTCGCCGGTGATCGTCTGGAACACCGGGTGCTGAGCGGCAAGCGACTGCCACTTCTCGGCCAACCAGGTCCCGACGCCAGGCGTCAGCTCGCTCGGTTTGAACACGACGGTGTTGCCTGCCGCGAGGGCGTACGCGATCGAACCCATCGGTGTGTAGAGCGGGTAGTTCCAGGGGCCGATCACTCCGACGACACCGAACGGGCGGTACCCGACGTAGGCCTTCTGGTTCACGGCGAGCAGGCCCGATCCGACCTTGCGCTGCCGCAGGATCTTCTCGGCGTTGCGGGCCGCCCAGTCGAGGTGTTCGACGCCGAGCATGACCTCGAGCAGAGAGTCCTCGTCCGGCTTGCCGGTTTCGGCGGCGATGACGGTAGCGAGGCTTGCAGCGTCCTTGGCGATGGCGGACTTGAATTCGAGCAGCCACCGTTTGCGTCCGACGAAGCCCTGTACGTCCCACCAGCGCGCGGCCGACCGGGCGCGAGCGACGGCGACGTCGACCTCTGCGGTGCCCGCGATCGGATACGTGGCGAGTGCGACACCTGTTCTGGGGTCGAGGCTTTCGAAGGTGCTCTCGTTCGTTCGTTCGATCTGGTCCGTCACGGGCTCTTCCTCCAGCAGATCGCATCACATATATTTGATGTGATTCAATGTTGTCCAGGACACACTATGCGTCCGATTCGGTTGCTACAACCCCCGCCGCCTCGATGTGCAGGAGCCGATTCATGAGTATCGATCTCACCCAGGAACAGACCGCGTTCGCCCAGGCTGTCGCATCCTTCTGCGCCAAGGAAGCCGGCACCCGCGCCCAGCGCGACGCGCTCACCGAGCACGGCAAGCACACCCACAATCAGGCGCTCTACGACAAGATGGCCGAGCTGGGCTGGTTGGGTGCGATCATCTCCGAGGAGCATGGCGGGGCGGGCGGCAGCACCGTCGACCTGTGCATTCTGCTCGAAGAATCTGCCAAGGCCATGGCTCCCATCGGCGGCATCGGACCCACCCTGATCACCGGCGCGGCCTACGAGAAATTCGGCACACCCGCACAGAAGGAGACCGTTCTCGGCGGCATCGTCGCCGGGCGGAGCTATTCGATCTCGATGTCCGAGCCCGAGGCCGGCTCGGACGTCGGCAACCTCAGCTGCCGCGCCGAGAAGACCGACACCGGCTGGCTGATCAACGGCCAGAAGACCTGGTGCTCCAACGCGCACTTCGCCGATCGGATCCTGCTCGTTGCCCGCACCGGCAGGAGCGGAGCCGGCGGAGCGACCCAGGGAGGCAGAGAGGGTGGGAAGCACGAAGGCCTGACGATGTTCGACGTTCCGGCCGATGTCGAGGGCCTGAACATCGTCGGCATCGACACGATGGGCGGCAAGGAAGTCAACGACCTGTACTTCACCGACTGCGCGCTGCCCGGGGACGCGGTGGTCGGGGTGGAAGGGCAGGGGTGGTCTCAGCTGATGACCGGTCTGAACATCGAGCGCCTCATTCTCGCGGCGATGATGCTCGGTACGGCGCAACGAGCATTCGACGACACACTCGACTTCATCACCCAGCGAAAGCAATTCGGACGGCCCGTCGGAACGTTCCAGGCACTGCGGCATCGCATCGCCGATCTGGCCACCGAGATCGAGTGCGGACGGCTGCTGGTCTACCACGTGGCTCGGTTGGTCGACGAGAGCCCGACGAAACTCTTCCCGCGCGAGGCATCGATGGCCAAGCTCAAGCTCACCGAGACCGCCAAGAAGGTGGCGCTCGAAGGCATGCAGATGATGGGTGGCTACGGCTACGCCACCGAGTTCGACATGGAAAAGCATGTCAGGACGACTCTCGTGTCCTCGATCTACGGCGGTACCAACGAGATTCAGCGCGACATCATCGGCAAGACGTACGGACTGTAGATCATCGTGTTGCGTCGTCGACCACAGCTCGCGGAGGATGTCGCCGCCAGTATTCGCCAGCAGATCGTCACGGGTGCGCTCGAGCCAGGGGCATTCGTGCGAATCGACGAGACGGCGGCGGAGCTGGGCGTCAGTGCCACTCCGGTGCGCGAAGCACTCGTTTCGCTGCGCGGGGAAGGGCTCGTCGAGCAGGTGCCTCGACGCGGCTATCGCGTCGGTGAGCTCTCGCGCCAGGATGTGGACGACATCTTCTGGCTGCAGGGGACCATCGCCGGCACACTCGCCGGTCGGGCCGCTCGCAGCATCACACCCGAGCACCTGGATCGGCTGACAGCACTCAACGACGGTCTCCGTGACGCCGTGGCCCGCTCGGACACCGAATCGGTGGAGTACTACGAGTTCGAGTTCCATCGATTCGTGAACAAGATCGCAGGCGGAACCAAGTTGGCGTGGTTCCTCCTCGGTGCGGTCAGATACACGCCGCGGTTGTACGCGACCGACAAGCGATGGGGTGAAGATGCAGTGCGCAGTCACGAAGAACTGATCGAGGCCTTTGCGCGACGCGACGTCGAGGCCGCCGACGACGTGATGCGTCGACAGTTCCGGCAGTGGGACATCGGCGCGGAATCGACGCCGTCGTGACCGGCGATCCGGATTTCCTGCGCAAGTCCATGACCGGGCTGGGGCTGCTCGCCGGCTCGGCCAACGTCATCATGCAACTGGGGCACCCGGCCGTCGGGTACGGAGTGTTCGAGAGCCGGGTCGAATCCGGACAGATCAACCGGCACCCGATCAAGCGCACCCGAACCACGTTGTCCTATCTCGCCGTCGCGGGTATGGGCGACGACGAGACCAAGGCCGCATACCGCAAGGCGACCAACCGATCTCATGCAGCGGTGAAGTCGACGCCGGACAGTCCGGTGAAGTACAGCGCCTTCGATCCGACCCTGCAGCTGTGGGTGGCTGCGTGCCTCTACCGAGGTCTCGAGGATGTGTACGTCGCCTTGTACGGGCCGCCCGATCCGGACACCGTGGACGAGATGTACCAGGCATGCCACGTCCTGGGCTCGACGCTTCAGATGCCACCCGAGATGTGGCCCGCAGATCGAGCAGCCTTCGAGAAGTACTGGGACGCAGCGCTCGACGACATTCACATCGACCCGACGATCCGGCGTTACCTACACGGCATCGCCTCGGCCACGTTCACCAAGCCGGCTGTACTGCATCCGCTGATCGGGCCGTTCTTCCGCTTCGTGACGACCGGATTCTTACCTCAGCGATTCGGGACGAGATGGAATTGGCCTGGGACCCGGTCAAGCAGAGACGGTTTGCGCTGTTGCTGCGCAGCGCGTCCCTGCTCAACCGGGTGTCGCCGCCCGTCGTGCGCGCATTTCCGTTCAACATCCTGCTCCGCGATGTCGAGCGGCGGATGCGCTCGGGGCGAGCACTGGTCTAGTACGAGCCTCAGCTCAGATGATGCGGCTGCGGGTGCGACTTGTGCCCCTCGTCCGATCCCTCGTTGTCCTGATGACCGTTCGCCGTACCCTGCACGCCTGTTCCCGCCGGAACCATCGCGATGATGACCGACTTCGAGGTGGGGGTGTTGCTGTGCAGCGCAGTCGAATCCAGCGGGATCAGCGGATTGGTTTCGGGGTAGTATGCGGCAGCCGACCCACGCGGGGTGTCGTACTCGACGATGCGGAACGACGGCGCGCACCGATCCACGTCGTCGTCGTCCCACTTGGTGACGAGGTCGACCATGTCGCCGTCGCGGAAGCCGAGCGCCGAAATGTCCTCTCGGTGCACGAAGACGACGCGTCGGCCGTTCTCGATGCCGCGGTAACGGTCGCTGAGTCCGTAGATGGTGGTGTTGAACTGATCGTGGCTACGCAGCGTCTGCAGGATCAGATGGCCCGGCGGAACCTGCAGTACATCGATCGGTGAGACCGCGAATTCGCCCAGGCCGCTCTTGGTTTCGAACGTCCGGCTGTCGCGCGGCGGATGCGGCAGCACGAAGCCGCCGGGGCGTCGAACATTGACCTCGTAACCCTCGCAACCGGCGACGACGCGGGAGATGTGCTTGCGGATGTTGCGGTAGTCGTCGCGGAAACCCTTCCAGTCGAGACCGTATCGGTTGCCGAGTGTCGCCTCGGCGATGCCGCTGACGATCGCGACCTCGGAACGAAGGAACTCGCTCGCGGGCTTCAACGGTCCGCGCGAGGAATGCACCGAGCACGTGGAGTCCTCGACCGAGATCCATTGCTCACCACTGGCTTGCACGTCCTTCTCGGTGCGTCCCAGAGTCGGCAGGATGATCGACGTCTCGCCGCAGACGAGGTGCGAGCGGTTGATCTTGGTGGAGATCTGCACCGTCATCCGCATCTTGCGCAGTGCCTCGAAGGTGACGTCACTGTCCGGAGTCGCCTGGACGAAGTTGCCGCCGAGGCCGAGGAAGAAGTGCGCCTTACCGTCGCGCATGGCCCGGATGGAATCGACGGTGTCCAAGCCGTGCTCGCGCGGCGGCTCGAAGTCGAATTCCGCAGCCATGGCGTCGAGGAAGGCCACCGGCGGACGCTCCCAGATGCCCATCGTCCGGTCGCCCTGCACGTTCGAGTGGCCGCGCACGGGGAGCAGCCCGGCACCTGCCCGGCCGATATTTCCCTGTGCGAACGCGAGATTGGTGACTTCCTTGATGGTCGCGACGGCATTGCGGTGCTGCGTCAGACCCATGGCCCAGCAGAAGACCGTTGCCTTGGAGTCGCGCAACATCTCGGCTGCCTCGGTGATCTGCGCTACCGACAGTCCGGTCACCTCGGTGACGAGATCCCAGTCGACCTCGGCGACGTGCGCCTTCCATGCGTCGAAGCCGACGGTGTAGTTGTCGAGGAACTCGTGATCGAGTGCATCCCACTTCACCAGCAACGAGCCGATGGCCTGGAAGAGTGCGAGGTCGCCGTTGATCTTGATCGACAGGTGCAGATTCGACAGGTCCGTTCCCGGGCCCACCATGCCCCGCGGGGTCTGCGGGTTCTTGAAGTTCAGCAGACCCGCTTCGCGAAGTGGGTTGATGGACAGAATCTTTGCGCCGTTCTGCTTGGCCATCTCGAGGGCCGAGAGCATGCGGGGGTGATTGGTTCCGGGATTCTGACCGGCGAGGATGATCAGTTCGGCATTGTGGACGTCGTCGAGCGTGACGCTGGCCTTGCCGATGCCGATCGATTCCTGCAGCGCGATGGACGTCGACTCGTGACACATGTTGGAACAGTCGGGCATGTTGTTCGTGCCGAACGCCCGGGCGAAGAGCTGATAGGTGAATGCGGACTCGTTCGAGGCGCGACCCGAGGTGTAGAAGATGGCCTCATCGGGACTCGCGAGGGACTTCAGCTCATCGCCGATCAGGCGGAATGCGTCGTCCCACTCGATGGGCTCGTAATGGCTGCCGCCGGGCAGCTTGATCATCGGGTGCGTGATCCGGCCCTGCTGGCCCAGCCAGTGTTCGGTGTGGCTGTCGAGTTCGGCAATGCTGTGCTGCGCGAAGAACTCCGGCGTCGCCCGCGTCGTCGTCGCTTCCTCGGCAACGGCCTTCGCGCCGTTCTCGCAGAATTCCGCCGCGTGTCGGTGGCCCGGATCGGGATCGGGCCACGCGCAGCTCATGCAGTCGAAACCCTCGGCCTGATTGAGCTTGAGCAGCGTCTGCGCGGTGCGCTTCGGGCCCATGTGGCCAAGCGCTCGCTTCATCGACACTGCGACGGCGACGGGGCCTGCCGCGTGGGTCTTCGGCTTTTCGATGTCGAGCTCGGCCTCGTCGACGTCGCTGTCGGTGCGTCTCATGCGGGTCCCTTCGTTGCGTTACCCCCGCACTCGACCATAGCCGTTGGCTCAGCCGGCGAGGAGCTTGGTCACCAGATCCACGTACTGCTGCTTCGCCGAATCCTGGCTCGTACCTTCGAGCTTCGCCCAGGCATCGAACTTCGCTCGGTTCACCATGTCCAGTCGTCCGGGCCGCTTACCCGAGGCGTCACCGATCGAACCCTGCTTGTAGAGCGAGTACAGGCTCAGTAGGTCGTCGTTGCTCGGCTTGGACGTGAGCTTCTTGACGTCTACCTGCGCGTCGGCGAACGACTGGTCGAGATCGGACATGAAGAACTCCTTCGGTTAGAGGTGGTGTCATCCTCGCACGGAGGCCTCGGAAATCAGCCGAATGCAGTGCGCCACGAGGGCTTCGCGGGTGACGGTGAGCGTGCCGTCGAGATAGCCGATGAACAGGGCCGTCAACGCCCCGACGGTTCCGACGGCGATCAGCTGTCGATCGTCGGTGTCGGGCAGTTGGGAGTGCACCAGCTCGACGAAGCCGGGCAGGAGATCGAGACCGCGTCGGCTCAGTGCCGGTTCGGCCAACGGCGCGATGAGCAGCACCCGTCCCGTTCGCGGTTCGTCGATGATGAGTTCGACGAATGCGCGCACCGGCGCGGCGATGGTGTCCTCGGCAGTGCTCGCCTGCATCACGGCGTCGAGCAAAGCGCCCTGCGCTCTGGTGCCGACCCACGCGTACACCGCGCGGACGAAGGCGTCGCGGTCGGCGAAGCTCTCGTAGAAATACCGCTCGGTCAGGCCGGCGGTACGGCAGACGGCCCGCACGTTGACGGCCGGACCGTCCGGCGAGCCGAGGAGCTCGACCCCGGCCGCGAGCAACGCGTCGTAGCGCTTGGATCTGCGTTCCTCCAACTGTTGACTACGCATGTTGTCAACCCTAGTCTGACAACATGCGTAGTCAGCCCGATCGACCCGTCCCGCTCGGTCCGGATTCGCTGACCTGGAAGTACTTCGGCGACTGGCGAGGGATGCTGCAGGGCGTCTGGGCAGGGTCGATGCAGAACATGCACCCAGGGCTCGGAGCCGGGGTGGAGCAGCACTCCACGTTCTTCGACGAGCGCTGGCAGCGGCTGTATCGGTCTCTGTACCCCATCGGTGGGGTCGTGTTCGACGGCGATCGGGCCGAGGAGACCGCGCTGCAGGTCCGCGGCTATCACACGAACATCAAAGGGATCGACTCGAAGGGCCGCAAGTACCACGCGCTCGATCCCGACACGTTCTACTGGGCGCACGCCACCTTCTTCATGGGCACGGTGCTCACCGCAGACCACTTCATGGGCGGGCTGACCGAGGCTCAGAAGGTGCAGCTGTTCGACGAGCACGTGCAGTGGTATCGCCTCTACGGCATGAGCATGCGGTCGGTGCCTGCCACCTGGCCGGAGTTCCAGCAGTACTGGGATCACATGTGCCGACACGTGTTGGAGGACAACATGGCCGCCCGCGGGGTGCTGGACCTGTCGAAGCTGGGACCACCGCCGTATGCGGCCTGGCTGCCGAAGCCGATCTGGGCCGTGTTCCGGCGTCCGGTGGCGAAGTTGTTCGTCTGGATCACCGTCGGGCTCTACGACGAGCCGGTACGCCGGCTTTTGGGCTACAGCTGGTCTCCCCAGGACGAGAAGCGCCTGGCGTTGTTCGGCAAGGCAGTGAACCTCGTGTTCGGGTTGGTTCCGCCTCGACGGCGACTGCACCCGCGAGGCCGCGCCGGATGGGACCGTGCTCGGGGCCGGATCGACCCGACGTCGCCGCTGGTCCATACGCCGGCCCGCAATCTGCCGCCGGTGGAACGCCGCACGGACCCGTCGCACTACATCCCGAAGGTGTAGATCGGCGCGCTCGGGGTACAACGCGGGGTATGTACAGCGTCAGAACCGGCACCGGAAAGCCCCTGGTCCTCGTCCACGGTCTCGGTTCCTCGCACCGCAACTGGGACCCCATCGTGCCCGCCCTCGCCAAGCACCGAGAGGTCATCGCCCTCGACCTACCCGGGTTCGGGCAGACTCCGCCCCTGGCCGAGGTCTCCATCGCGACGTTGACCGACGCGTTGCGGGAATTTCTCGACAGCGAGGGGCTGTCCGACGCCGATCTCGTCGGAAGTTCGATGGGTGCGCGAATGGTCGTCGAGCTGGCCCGCCGCGGTCACCGCGGATCCATGGTGGCGCTCGATCCCGGCGGGTTCTGGAACGACCGGCAGGTCAAGATCTTCGGGGCCACGATCACCGCATCGTTGGCGCTGATGAAGAACGTGCAGCCGCTGGTACCGTTCCTGGCCGGCAACCCGGTCACCAGAACTGCTGCACTGGCGCAGTTCTCGGCCGCGCCCTGGAAACTTCCGAGTGGGCTGGTCGAGCAGGAGCTGAAGGGTTTCTCCTCCAAGACATCGCCTTCGCTCGACGCCGCACGCAAGGCGCTGATCCACGGGCCGAAGCAACAGGGTTCCCCGAAAGGTTCCCTGCAGGGCTCGCTGCTCATCGGCTGGGGCCGTCAGGACAAGGTCACCACACCCAGCCAGGCGACAGTGGCGTTGGAGCGATTCCCCGACGCCACCCTGCACTGGTTCGAAGAATGCGGACACTTCCCGCACTGGGATCAGCCGACCGAGACCGCGCGGGTCATCCTGCGGGGAACGGGTCGCTGACGCTCCCATGTGCGCGGAACTTCGACCCCTGCTACGAGGTTCCGCTCACAAGCGTCAGCCGTTCCACCAAGGCCGCAGGGGGACGTCGGCCTGTCCCTTCGGTCCGAGCTTGACGGCCAGAACCTGGTGCAGCTGAACCACATTGCGCTCGAAGCCGAGCCGAGACCCGGCCATGTACAGGCCCCAGACACGGGCTGTTCCCTCACCTGCTTCGGCGACGCAGGCGTCCCAGTTCTCGACGAGGTTCCGGCACCATCCGGCCAGCGTCAGCGCGTAGTGCTCGCGCAGGTTCTCCTCGTGCCGGACCTCGAGTCCGACGTCCTGGATCTCGGTGATGATGCGGCCCGAGCCGGTGAGTTCGCCGTCGGGGAAGACGTACCGGTCGATGAAGCTGCCGGCCTTGGCGTGTGCGCGATTGTCCGGCCGGGTGATGGAGTGGTTGAGCAGTCGGCCGCCGTCGCGCAGCTTGGACTGGATGAACGTGAAGTACGACGGGTAGTTGTGCACGCCGATGTGCTCGGTCAGTCCGATGGAGGAGATGGCGTCGAAGTTGGTCTCGGGCACGTCGCGATAGTCGGAGAAGCGCACCTCGGCGAGCTCGGAGAGCCCCTCGTCGGCGATGGCCTGCTGTGCCCACGACGCCTGCTCCTGCGAGAGCGTCACACCGATCACCTTCACTCCGCGGCGGGCGGCGTAGCGCACCATCGAGCCCCAACCGCAGCCGATGTCGAGCAGGCGATCACCCGGTTGCAGGCCGAGCTTGTCGAACACCAAGCGATACTTGTTCTCCTGTGCGGCTTCCAGAGACTGATCGACGCTCTCGAACGCCGCGCAGGTGTACGTCATGGAGGGGCCGAGCACCTTCTCGTAGAAGGCATTGGACACGTCGTAGTGATGGTGGATCGCTTCTGCATCGCGAGTCTTGGAGTGGCGCAGACCTTCTGCGATACGACGCCACCTCGGGATCGCTTCCTGGGGTGGGGGAGCGATGGGCCGCAACACATCCCAGCCGAGCGAACGGGCGATCGATGTCAGTGTCATCGCCGAGGGGCGACGGAAGTGCAGCTCGTCGCCCATCAGCGCCAGCAGCTCGTAGGGGTCGCCCGGATGGACTCCCGTTGCTTCGAGATCGCCCGAGACGTACGCGCGCGCCATGCCGAGATCGCCGGGAGCGGTTGCGAGATAGGTGGTTCCGCGCGGGCTCTTGAGGTTGAGGCCGATTCTGGCGTCCTCGGGTCCTGCGGTGCTGCCGTCGTAAGCGGTGAAGCGCAGTGGGATGTTGCCGTCGGAGATCAGTTCGAGAATCTCGGAGATCTTGAGCTTCTGGGCACCGTTCACCGTGCGATTGCCGGAGTCCTTGAACGTCGTCATCTGCGTTGCACCGCCTTCGAGTACAAATCCAACAATCGGGATTCGGGATCGTATTTCTTCTTCAACACTTCGTATCGATCGCCGCCGTACAGAACGGCGAATTCATGTTCGGTGTAATAAGCGTCCGAGTACAGCGATTTATGCCCGTCGAACTCGGTGACCTTCTTCTCGATGGCGCGGTTCGCGGCACCCTCTGGTTCGCCTGCAACGATCGGGACCGAAGACCAGAAGCCGATGTTGACGTAGGTGCGTTTCGGTTCGAGTGGATACAGCGGCCACGGC
The DNA here is from genome assembly GCF_030056835.1 of Rhodococcus sp. IEGM 1372. Taxonomy (NCBI): domain Bacteria; kingdom Bacillati; phylum Actinomycetota; class Actinomycetes; order Mycobacteriales; family Nocardiaceae; genus Rhodococcus; species Rhodococcus sp. IEGM 1372. The sequence goes on from NZ_JASHKS010000017.1 coordinate 79,590, forward strand.
CGGGCCGGATTCGCGCCCGGTGCTGCGGGCTCACGAAGACGCAACGGGCACAACCACAACGGCTCGATCGGGATGTTGTCGAGGAACCACGCGACGAAGCCTGCGGTGTGTTCGATCGGAACCTCGACATCTTGCACGACGCGTTCGCGCGGCGGATTTCCTTTGCGCTTCTCTAGTCGATCGCCGATGTCGTACTTACGATCGAGACCGATGAGCTTCCAGTAGAAGCTACTGCGCCGGTACTTGCGCGGCCAGAAGCGTCGGATTCTCGGGTTCTGTGTTCCGAATGCGCGGGAAGACCAGAACCAATCGGTGTCCCAGCGCCACAGGTAGTCGTGAATGGTGAGGCGGTCGGTCTTGGGTGTGTCCGATGCGTGCTGGATCGAGCGGTAGAAGATGTCGGCACCGGTGTAGTCGCTGACCGGTCCCGGTTCGTCGGTCTGGACGCCGAGGGTGAGGTAGCTTTCGTCGGCGCTGAAGACCACACCGTCGAGGTACTGGACCTCGATGCCGTCGTACTCGCGCTGCTCGACGATTCTGTCCATCGTGGACTGCAGGGTTTCGAGATCGTGAAATCGCAGGTGGCGCAACGCGACATACGGCAACACGGGTTCGAGCTGGATCTTCAGCCGAGTGGAGTAGCCGAGGGTTCCGTACGAGTTGGGAAAGCCCCAGTAGAGATCTGCGTGTTCGCCCTCGGGTGTTGCGGTGACGATCTCGCCGCTGCCGGTGAGGACATCGATCTCGAGCACCGATTCGTGGGGAAGTCCGCTACGAAACGACGTCGACTCGATACCGAGTCCGGTGACGGCTCCGCCGAGGGTGATCGTCTTGAGCTGTGGGACGACGAGGGGTGCAAGGCCGTAGGGAAGCGTCGCGTCGACCAGGTCCTCGTAGGTGCACATTCCGGCGACATCTGCTGTGCGCGAGGCGGGATCGACGGTGATGACCTTGCTCAGGCCCGACACGTCGAGCCCCGGTGTGGTGGTGGTCGTCCTGGCCCGGAACAGGTTGGACGTCTTCTTCGCCAGACGCACCGTCGCATCGGCGGGAATTGCGCGATAGCTGCGAAGCAGCTGCTCGACACCCGACCGGTGCGCTGCGTAACCGCTCTCCCTCGGTTCTGGCCGTCGTCCGAGAAGAGCATTCACTGAAGCCACACTCAGACGCTATATCTCGTACCGCGTGGTCTCCACCGGCATCGGCGTCCGACCGGTGAAACTTCACGCAACTGTTGCCGAATCTCGGCGAAGAATCGGAGTAAATCGGACAAATGGTTGCGTCATACATGTGTTTTGCGGGATCGGAATTTCTTGTGTGAAGCACGTCACACACGGTCCGGCGGGATGCCGGCCGCGCGTGCGCGGCGAGGCAGTATGGACGCACATCCCGTTCGCTATCGAAGGAGAACGTTTCCGTGGCTCAGGTCAGTGCATCCAGTTCCGCCACCATCGCCACCACACCGGATCGAGTGCTCGCTGCGCTCGCCGACTACGAGACGGTGCGCCCACGCATCCTCCCCGAGCAGTACCGCGACTACGAGGTGGTCCAGGGCGGGCAAGGAGACGGAACCGTGGCCACGTGGACCCTGCAGGCCACCGAGAAGCGAGTGCGCAACGTCGCCGCGACCGTCACCGTCGCCGGATCGACCATCACCGAACGCGACGCCAATTCCTCCATGGTCACCACCTGGTCGGTCGCCCCGGACGGCGCAGGAACCACAGTCACCACGACGACGGAATGGAAGGGTGCAGGCGGCATCGGCGGATTCTTCGAGAAGACCTTCGCACCGCTGGGACTGAAGAAGATCCAGGCCGCGACGCTGGAGAACCTGCGCCGCGAGTTGATCTAAGCCTGCTCGAAGTCGGGGGCCTCGATGAGCTCGAGTGTTCCGACGACCACGGTGCGCATCGACCACAGGAACATCCCGTCGGGTCCACGGTCGACCGTGTCGTAGGCCCCCGGCAGTGTGTCCAGGTCGGTGCGTGCCGCGATCGCGTCGTCGTACTCACGATCGCGTCGAGCAGAGTTGTAGACCATCTCGGACAAGGCCAGCGCATGCTCGCAGACGGTGATCACAGCCCACGTCGCCTGCTTCGGAGTGAGGTCGTATCGAGTTCGATAGCGCGTCTGCACCGAGTCGGCCATACGGATCGCGTCGATCGAGCTGGGAGTCAGGCCGATCAGATACTCCGCGATGCCCGGGTTGGAGTGAACCAGCTCGCGCATCGCGGAAGCGAGGGTCAGCAACGCGTCGTGCATCGATTCGTCGTCAGCGGGAAGCGGAGGCGACCACCTGCGCAGAATCTCCTCCGCCACGAGCGCCTTGAGGGAACCGAGATCGTCGATGTTGTTGTAGATCGCGACGATCGACACGCCCAGGCTCTCGGCCACCGACTTCACCGACACCTTCGGCAGCGTCAGCGCAATACCCGCCTCGGCCATGGTCTGGGGCGTCACCCGACGCTTGCGAGGGGAGCGACCCTCGGGGTTCGTCGGTTCGTGCATTCGAGGATGGTACGCGCCTCAGTTGTGACGCATCCTCAGCTGTGTGGCGCGGCATCCGCGAACCTTCGTGCGACTACGCTGGGGATCGCTTCGACCCACGCGAGAGGACGGCACAGTGCAACCCGGTGAACAGCCCGACATGGCATCGATCCTTCAGCAAGCCCAGCAGATGCAGCAGCAGCTGATGGCGGCGCAGGCCGAGATCGCGGAAACCGAAGTGACCGGCCAGGCGGGCGGTGGCCTCGTGGTCGCCACCGTCAAGGGAACCGGTGAGGTGGTCGGTCTGACCATCGACCCCAAGGTCGTCGACCCCGAAGACATCGAGACCCTCCAGGATCTCGTGATCGGCGCTATCGCCGATGCGTCTCGCGCGGCTCAGGCCGTCGCGAGCGAGAAGATGGGCCCCCTCGCTGGTGGTCTCGGTGGCATGCCCGGCCTGCCCGGGTTCTAGGCGGTGTACGAAGGTCCGGTTCAGGATCTGATCGACGAACTCGGCAAGTTTCCCGGGGTCGGTCCGAAGAGTGCTCAGCGCATAGCTTTTCACCTCCTGGGCGTCGAACCTCCCGAGGTGGATCGGCTGATGCGCGCGCTGCAGCGCATTCGCGACGGTGTGCAGTTCTGCATCGTCTGCGGCACGGTCTCGGACAAGGAACTGTGTCGAATCTGCGCGGACTCACGTCGTGACAGATCCATGATCTGCGTCGTCGAAGAACCCAAAGATGTTCAAGCCGTGGAACGTACGCGAGAGTTCAAGGGCCGCTACCACGTGCTCGGTGGGGCACTCGATCCACTGAACGGAGTGGGCCCGGATCAGCTCCGCATCCGAGAGTTGTTGACCCGCGTCGGAACCCAGGACGACGGCGTCGACGTCACCGAAGTCATCATCGCCACCGACCCCAACACCGAGGGCGAAGCAACGGCCACGTATCTGGTGCGCATGATGCGCGACTTCCCCGGCCTGGCGATCACCCGCCTCGCCTCGGGCCTACCCATGGGCGGAGACCTCGAATTCGCCGACGAGTTGACGCTGGGCCGCGCGTTGACGGGGCGTCGACGAATGTAGAGCGGCTTCGCCGCACGTGCACGAAACCTCGTAGCAGGGGTCGAGTTTCCACTCACGACCCGAGGTTATGCACAGCCTGTGGATAGATTCTGACGTGGGCGCTGGAAACCGGCCATCCTGAGGTCCATGAGGACAAGACCAGCGGGTACCTGGCAGCGATTATTGGACGAGCAGCACGGAATCATCACGACGAAACAGATGCATGCTTTCGGCGTCAACAAGGATTCGATCAACCACTACGTGGAAACCGGGCAGTGGCTGAGAGTGTTTCGTGGAGTCGTCTCGGTGACCAATGGGCCGCTGACTCGTGAGATGCAATTGTCTGCAGTGCTGCTGTACTCAGGGCGGGGAGCGTTGCTCAGTCACACCACCGCCGCGGAGGAATGGGGGTGGGTTCGGCCTGGGGCAGGCCCGGTTCACGTCACCGTTCCGTACGGATGCTCGGCCACCAGCAAGCCGCCGACGATGAGGCACGCCAAGCAGAACTTCACCTCTAAAAGCAACGAACAAATCCATCCCGGGGTAGTGGTCCACCGTTCCCGAGCCATGGGACACATCGGTGCCGAGACGAATCCGGCGCGAACGAGCACCGTCGATACGGTCCTCGATCTCGTTGTCGCAGAGCCGACGTCGAGGCAAGCGACGATCACATTGGTCTCGGCGATGTCTTCGGGTGGCGTGAACGTCGCGGCCATGACGAGCAAGGTCGAAGTCCGGCGACCGATGCGCTACCTCAAACCGATTCTGCACACGCTGGCTCTCATGCGCGACGGAGTCCATTCTGCACTCGAACACCGTTACGTACTCGACGTCGAGCAGGCACACGGTCTGCCGGTCGGGCAGCGGCAGGCCCCGGTATTCGTCGACGGCCGACAGCTTTTCGAGGACATTCGCTACCAGATCTGCGACCTCATCGTCAGGCTGGACGGCCAGGCCTTCCACTCTGCCAAGCAGCGGCGATTTCGCGATCGCAGACGTGACAATGCCGCGGAGCTGAGGAACCTGCCGCGGTTGATGTACGGCTGGCACGAAGTGACCGACGACCCGTGCGGTGTGTACCGCGAGGTCCGCGAGGTGCTGGTCAGAGAGGGTTGGGACGACGCGTCGTATCCGTGCGAACGTTGCGCCTTGTGAGTGAAAATTCGTGACGGGTTCACGTGGTCGTCGCAACGAGCAGTCGTTTGTTGTACTCCTCGAGTGG
>NZ_JASHKS010000018.1:0-83391 GCF_030056835.1 Rhodococcus sp. IEGM 1372
GCTGAGCTCGGCGTGTCGAACCAAGGACCGGATCAACCGTTATTCAGACAGTCCCAAGAGCGAGGCCAGAGCCAGGTGCCGGCGCGCGGTTGCGGGCTCGCAATCATCACCTCGACTCAGGGGACGGACACTACGTACGAGTGTTGCCGGGCAGCGTCAGGGGGCGGTTCGAGGCGTCGTCACTGTGTGGGTCTCGCGGCATCGCAGAGAGAGCAAAGTCGACGCGAATCACCCGCGCGCCAGGAGGATTGGTGGACAACAACCCCTTCGTCGTCACCCGCTGAATTTAATCGGTGGAGTTCGTCGCTGCAGCCGTGCATGATCGTGGCACAGGCACATCGCAGAGACCGTGGAGGTGGACAATGGCAGCAGACGCGAATTCCGTGGGCCGTCGATTCGTCTATACGCGGCTTGCCATGGTTGCCGATCATGCTCTCTGAGTGAGCCTTCGGCAGAATCGGTCGGTTCATGCCGACGACATGCAGCAATCGATCCAATACTTCGCCGCACAGCAATGCTCTGTGCTCGGCGTCCACTCTTGTTGTAGGAGAACAGATGTACCACTACGAACAGATCCTGAACGAACATCGACAACGCGTCGCGCGGGGTGCGCAGAACTACGAACGGCGTCGGGTCGCGGCGGGGAGAGCTGCCGAAGCAACTGTTGCAGAGGACATTTCATGTGACGGTGAGGCTGCGGAGGACATGGCTTCGAAGGACTGCGAATCGGAATCCGAGATCAGCTTCGAGGTGATGTCGTCCCGTCGCTGACGGTCAGATGACGGTCAGATGTGAATAGCGATCGCCCGCGGCTGCGATGAAGTCGCGAACGAACCAGCACGTAGGGACAACGCGCAGACCCTGCGTGCTGGTGTCGTCGAGCGCGTATTCGGTGAGGGCGGCGGCAAGTCCTCGGCCGCGAAACTGCGGAAGCGTCACGGTGTGATGAAACGTTCGCGATCCGTCCGATTCGAGGTACTCCGAGTAGCCTGCCAGCTCGGAATCGACATGGATCTCGAACCTGTGGTCAACAGTGTCGTGGGTGATCTTGACCGGCATGGTGGTACCTCCTGGCCGAGTTTCGGTGCCACCACGGTAACCGGCACTCCTCCGCTGGGGCGTTCTGCGGTTACTCGAGCAGGCATCGACGCAGTAGGGTGAGGGAAACCGAGTCGTGCCAGCGCCACCCGTCGCAACACCGCTCTTCATAAGTACGGGTCGCTCTCGAGGCTGAAGGTGGCAATCCGTGGAAGACACATCCGACCGGGGAATCAAGGCATTCATTCGAACCGTCGCTCAGCGCGGTGGACGTGCGGAGCGGCTGACAACGTCGCGTCGAAATCCCGTGCAGGTCTGGTCGATGGACGGCACGTCGTCGTGCATAGTTCGAGTTCGATCGAAGGTGACGGGTGATTGGAAGGCCCGCAGGCAGGACGAATCGCTCGAGAGTGACGACACCGGGTCCTCGTACTGGGTGTTCGTCGATCTCGCGAACGAAGAGCCGCGTTTCTACATGGTGTCGTCGGAAGAGATGGCCACCGACATTCGCGGAGAGGTCGACCTCTGGGTCCAGGATTCGCCGCTGCGCACGAGGACCGGGCATCACGCAATCGCGGTGGACCGAGTGCTGCACGGCAGCGAGCGTTGGGACCTGCTTGGTCTGAGCTCGACGCTGGACACGACGATCGATGTCGGCCCCGAACAGACGTGGGTACGTACTCCCCGGGTGAAAACACCTCGTAAGTCGGCCAAGGCGGCCTTGGAAGAAGAAGTGATCGACAATCGAGTACGCGTGGTCGCCGATTGCGAGGGCTATCGGCTGAGCGGACGCTACGATCCCGAAACGCAGCGACTCGAGATCACCGCAGGACCGATGGAAGGCCGACGGTTCGACAATCCTTCCGTCGCTGCCAGTGCGGTAGCAACACATATCAGTGGTGACGTCGAAGAGCGGGACGGCTGGCAGTTCTGGCAACTGGACACTCCGGACCGTGCTCCGCTGGGATCGTTTCAGTAGAGAACCACAGCTCGGGACTGTGTAGTTGTGACTCCTCATCAAATCGCCTTTTCCGGTCAAAACCGGAGAAAGGTCCGATTAATCTGGCCCTGGTAGGACGAGCTCCCTGTTTTAGCCCCTGGGTCGAATCGATGTTCGAGAGTTCGTCCGATCATCGAAATTCGGGTACCAGCGAGCTCAACGGTCGACAGTGCGAGGGGTGCTGTCGACCGTGGGGAGAGGTCTTCACCATGGAACATTCCTTCCGGACGGGCTCCGCCCATGCGTCCCGCTTCCTGTTCCTGATCGCCCAGTTCGTCGATCGCAGGATCCCAGCCGAGTTCTTCTCGGCTCAGTTCCGCGAGCTGCAGAACACCCAATCCACGTATCTCGATGCCGACGTCTCTTCGGTCATCGGAATGCTGTCGGTCGACGTCGGCGCGTACCTGGGCGACGTCGAGGTCCGAGGGGTGGACTACATAGACTCCGAACAGCTCTGGCTGGCCGCCGGACAGGCGTTCCGTGATCTCATGACGGTCCAGTCCGAGCACTTCGAGCGCGAGGCCGGGTGACGGCAACCGTCATCGTCACCGGAATCGATCACGATGCCGCAGAAGGTCTTCGAGCCGAAATCGCCTGTGCGTGCCGCGCATTTCGATCGGTAGATCGCCCGCATCGGCCAACCGTCTGACATAGGTGTCCGAAACACCGAGCACCTCGGCAGCGTGCGAGGTGGTCAGCAACTCGTCGACGGTACCGACGGCCACCGCCCGGCCGGTCGCGAGCTGGGTGAGAAGTTCCAACACCGCGCTGCGTGTCGCGTCGTCGAGTCGGACCTCCGAACCGCCGATTCTGATGTCGACGTCTGCTCCACTGCGCTCGTGAACGACCGCCGCCAGCGAGGTGGCCGATCGCGAATCGAGGGCAGGCATGACGAATCGGAAGTCCATTCGTCCAGGATAGGAGCGAGCGAACGCGGCGGTACGCATAGGCTCGAAGCACCCATCATGTGAGGAGCGTTCAGTGCCGCAGTTGTTGCACCTCGATTCGTCCGCCGATCCGGTCCGCTCGACAAGCCGTCGGGTCACGGCCCGCTTTTCGGACGCCTGGCATGGGATCGGCACGGACCACTCGGTGATCCATCGAGACCTGCACACGAGTCCGCTGCCGCACCTTCCCACCTCCGCGCTGCATTGGGCACCTCATCTGCGAACCGCAGACGAAACCGTGGAGCCTGCAGCCGAGGCGCTTCAGGTCGAACTGATCGAGGAATTGATCTCTGCGGACGTAGTGCTGATCGGTGCGCCGATGTACAACTGGTCGATTCCGTCGACCCTGAAAGCCTGGATCGACTACGTACACGTTCCGGGCATCACCGTGCCGTTCGACAGTGACACCGCACCCCTCGTCGGCAAGCCCGTCGTCGTGGTGACCAGCCGGGGAAACGACTACACCCCCGGTACGGACAACGCGTCCGCCGATCACACCACCGCGCAACTGCGTCAGGTGCTCGGAGTTGCGCTGGGAATGGAGGTTCACTTCGTTCCGGTCGACTTGACGCTCGCTGAGCGGGTGCCGGCACTCGCGCCGCAGATTCCCAAGGCGCAAGCCAATCTCGAGGCGGCGTTCTCCGCCGTCGACGATCTCGCGCTGCGATTGGGTGGGACAACTGCCAGGTGAGGGCCCAGTAGCCTGGCGAAGTCCGCCCGAACGGCCAGACAACGACACCACCCGAGGTCGGCGTCGTTATGTCGGTCAGAGCGTCGACGCGCTGAGCAGAACGTCCATCAGCTGCTTCTCGACCGCTGCGAACTGCGGCGTCGTGACGATCTCGAGCCCGCGTGGGCGGGGTAGCGTCACCTCGACCTGGCGTCGAACGTGGGCGGGTCTGGGGGAGAGGACGACCACGCGATCGGAGAGGTAGACCGCTTCACGGATGTCGTGCGTGATCATCAGTACCGTCCATCGAAACTCCGACCAGACCTGCTGCAACCAGGCCTGCATGTCGCTTCGCGTCAACGAGTCCAGCGCCCCGAAGGGCTCATCGAGCAGCAGTACCGATCGACCCTGAACCACCGTGCGCAACAGCGCCGCACGCTGGCGCATACCGCCGGAGAGCTCGAACGGCCTGGCCGACTCGTACCCGTCCAGTCCGAACACCGGAAACAGCTCGCGTGCCCGCGCACGCGCCTCCTTCTTGGCGACGCCCTGCACTTCGAGACCGAGGGTGGTGTTGTCCAACACCGAACGCCACGGAAACAGCAGATCCTTCTGCGGCATGTAGGCGCACGGCGGTACGCGAACCGTGCCGGAATCGGGTCGGTCGAGCCCGGCGAGCATGTTGAACACAGTGCTCTTGCCCGAGCCACTGGGACCGATGATCGATACGAACTCACCAGGCCGAACACCGAACGAAATACCGTTGAGCACAAGCTTTTCGCCGAACGACTTCGTCAGGTCATGGACGTCGATGTAGGTGGGATCAGACATGAAGACCCGCCGAATCGTGACGCGCCCAAGGCGCGACGAACCGCTCCACCACAAAGGTGGAGACGAACAGGACCACACTGATCACGGCCGTCACGGCAACCGCGGCGAGAACCAGATCGGTACGAAACGAGTTCTTCTGTTGACTCATGTAGATGCCGAGCCCTGCACTGGCTCCGGCATATTCGGCAAAGATCGCGCCGACCACGGCGTAGGTGATTCCGATGCGAAGAGAGGTGAAGAACCGCGGAAGCGCCGACGGTAGCCGCACGTATCGAAACTGTTGCCAGCGCGATGCTCCCATGCTGGCCAGCAGCGATCGTGCGTCTCGATCGGCCGCCGCGAAACCCTCGATGAGCCCGATGGCCATCGGGAAGAACGTGGCCAGTGCGATCACCAGGATCTTCGGAAGCAGCCCGAAGCCGAACCAGATGATCAGCAGCGGCGCGATCGCGATGATCGGGAGCGTCTGCGATACGACGAAGAGGGGAACGAACGCGCGCCGCAGCCACGGCGAGAAATCCACCGCGATGGCCAGCAACCACGCCAGGGCGAGGGAGACCGCGAAGCCGACGAGGGTCACCTGCAGGGTCGCCGCCGCGTTCTCGGCGATCGCGTCGCGCTGCGCCCAACCCTGGACCACCACGCGCCTGGGGGACGGCAGCACCTGCGGCCGGATGCCGCTGATCTCGACATAGATCTGCCAGGCGGCGATGAGTAGGACGACGACGGTCAGCGCGGGCCACGCCCACCGCAGCGAGGCTCGGATACCGCTGAACGAGTAGGAACCTCGGTCACCGGCTACCGACTCATCGATCGCCGAGGTAGTCATTGGTGAAGTACGTCGACCAGTCCGGCTCCGCAGTCAGAGGCGCGCCGTTCTGATCGGCCAGCACACCGCTGTCGTAGAGGAATTTCGAGTAGGCGGCCCACTTGTCGAGGCTCTGTCGTCCCACCTCGCCGTTGGAGTCCTTCATGTACTTCGCGGCGAGCATCTCCTGGCTCTCGAAGACGAGCGATTCGTCGGTGAAGGTTCCCGGGTTGGCGTCGATCAGATCCTGTGCGGCCTTGTCCGGATCGTCGGCAGCGAGCTGGTAGCCGCGCTGCAGTGCCTGCACGAACTTCCTCGCCTCGTCCGGGTGGGCGTCGAGCCACGGTTCGTTGCCGCTGATCGTGATGGCGTAGGCGTCGGGAAATCCGTAGTCGGTGTAGTCGAAGTACTTCATCGGAGTTCCGCTGTGCTCGGCCTCGATGCCTTCCCACGCGAAGTAGGAGACGGTGAAGTCTGCGGTACCGGAGTAGACCGCCTCGTACGCCGATGTGCCCAGTACCACCGTCTCGTATTCGCCTGTGCCGCCGTCGTTCTTGATGACCTGTTGCAGGCCGGCCTGTTCGCCGGACTCACCGAAGCCGGCATAGACCTTGCCGTCTAGTGCTTTCGGGCTCGGGATGTCGTCTCTGTCTGCACGAACTCCGATACCGGTCGCCCAGTGTTGGAGCGGCGCGAGGACCGAGACGGTCTGCGCGCCTGCGGAGGTGGCGAAGACGCCCGAACTCTGTGTGCTGATTCCGAACTCGGCGTTTCCGGCATCGACGAGAGTATCTGCCGCGGTGTTGTTGTACGGGAGGATTTCCACGTCCAGGCCTGCGTCTGCGAAATAGCCCTCTTGCAGGGCCACGTACAGGCCGGTGTGGTTGGTGTTCGGCGTCCAGTCGAGGGCGAACCGAATGGTGTTCGAGTCCGTCGAGTCCGAGCACCCCGCCAGGCCGGTCGTGGCAACGACGGCCGCCGCCAACGCGGCGAGAATTCGAGTGCTTCTCATGCGTACACCGCACTCTCGGCCAGGGGCCATGGGGTGGGATGTAAAGCGCTGTCCCAGAACATCAATTCGTATCTCGATGCCACGACGAAGGCGTCGATCATCTGTTCGCGCTGCGTCGGCGTCGCGGCCGCTGCGGCGTCATCGACGAAGGCTCTGGCGGCGTCGACGATGGCATGGAATTCCGGCGCATCGTACGCGGCAACCCACTGCGCGTACGGATGCTCGGGATCTCGATCGAGAACAGCCTTCGCTGCACTGGCGAGTGAGCGACCGACGTCGGCGTAGATCCAGAAGCACGGCAGAATAGCTGCTGCCGCAACAGGATACGGTTCGGTCGCCGCCGTCGCGGTCAGGTAGGACGTGTAGCCCAGGCATGCCGGTGAGGGCTCGGGCGTCCGGGGCGACGGGGGCAGTGCTCCACCGTTCAGCATCGCTTCGTGCGATGCGGCTTCGTCCATCGCACTCGCGGCGGCGCTTGCCCAGAACGCGCCGACGGCCGGGTTCGGTGCGTGCGCTGCCAGCAGTGACAGCGATTTGACGTATCCGCCCAGATAGAGCGAGTCCTGTTCGAGGTACCGACGGAACGCATCGAGCGGAAGCGTCCCCGCCCCGAGGAGCCGAAGAAATTCGAGGTCGTCGATCGCCCGTCGAATGTTCTCGGACGCATCCCACAGTAGATCGGTGAAGCGGACCGGGTCCGCAGATACAACAGGCGTCATCGCCTTGACATCCCTTCGTCAGCATTACCTGCATCAGGTTCGGCGGGTTTGATCTCAGCATCCGCATCGGCGGACACACCCCGTGTCAGAACGACAGTGACAGTAACACCGGTCACTCGATGGTGCTGCTGTTGCCCCTGTATCTGCGGTCCGGCATCACCCCAGCATGTCTTCTAGCTCCACACCCTTGGTCTCCCGGATCTTGGCCTTGACGAAGAAGAACGAGAGCGCGGCGAACAACGCGAACCCTGCGTAGATCACCCACAGACCCACAGACGACGTCAGCGGCGGGAAAGCAAGCGTGACAGCGAAGTTGGCCATCCAGTTGGCTGCGGTACCGATGCCGAGTGCCATGGCGCGCATGCGGTTGGGGAACATCTCACCGAGCATGACCCACATGATCGGACCCCAGGTCGAGGCGAAGAAGATGACGAACAGATTGGCCCCGACCAAGGCGATCGCACCCCACGGAGCGGGCAAGGTGACGTTGTCGCCGCTGCCGGTCGCTTGCGAGAACGCCACCGACGCCATGACCAGTCCGCCGAACATGCCGATCGAGCCGGCCATCAGCAGTTTGCGCCTACCGATACGGTCGACGAACAGGATCGCCACGAACGTCATGACGACGTTGATCACCGCGGTGATGACGGAGGTGGTGAACGACTGATCCTCGGTGAAACCGACCGAACGCCACAGAGTCGTCGAGTAGTAGAAGATCGCATTGATGCCGACCAGCTGCTGCAGCACAGCCATGGCGATGCCCACCCAGACGATGGGTTGCAGGCCGAACTTCGGACCGCGAATGTCGGCGAACGACGAACGCGACTCCTTGCGCAGCGTCAGCCTGATCTCGTGGATGCGCTCGTCCGGGTGCAGTTCCCCGGTGATCTCGGCGAGGACTCGGGCTGCTTCCTCGTCGAGATGCTGACCGACGAGGTAACGCGGAGACTCCGGGATCAGGGTGGCCAGCAACCCGTACACGAGAGCGGGAACCACGCCGACCAGGAACATCCAGCGCCATGCCTCGATGCCGAACCACAGGTCGTTGGACGCGCCGTCGGCTGCGCCGGCGAGAAGGGCGTCGGACAGTAGAGCGGCGAAAATGCCGATGGTGATGGCCAATTGCTGGAGCGAGGCCAAGGAGCCGCGCCATTTGGCCGGAGCGATCTCGGCGATGTAGGCCGGGGCGATCACCGAGGCGATGCCGATTCCGAGGCCACCGAGTACGCGCCAGAGCATGAGGTCGGGGACGCTGAAGGCCAATCCCGAACCGATCGAGGAAATGACGAACAGGGCCGAGCCCAGCAGCATGACTTTCTTGCGTCCCCAGCGGTCTGCGAGGCTGCCGGCGAACCAGGCACCCACTGCGCACCCGATGAGCGCGATCGCGACCACGAAGCCTGTGGTGAACGAACCGAGGAGGAAGTGATCTTCGATCGAGTCGACAGCGCCGTTGATGACCGAGCTGTCGAAGCCGAACAGGAATCCGCCCACAGCAGCGGCGATGCTGACGCCGATGACCTTCGCTGTGTGGCGGTCCGAGGTCTGATTCATGAGTGATGCACCTTCCGGCCGCGCGCACAGGCGTCGGCCGCTGGGGAGACCGTACGGCAGGGATTGTCGTACCGTCCCCGGACATTACGCCTGGTTGTTTGCCGCGCGAACGAGACCGTCAACGAAGGTCGAAATCGTCGTCCGAGACGGTGAAACCGTGGCCTACCTGATCGGTGCACGTGACCCCGGGTCTGCTCGTCGACGCTGCACTGGAGGCCGTTGGTGGAGCCACTTCCGGGGATTGTGAGCACTTCGCCGTACGGCAAGGCCGTCGCAGGGCCGTCGAAACGATGGAACTTGGGATCACCCAAGCTCTCGAACTTCGCCGCAGACCCGGCAATCAGCTGCACAGCGTTGGGTTTCACCGCCGTTCCCGACGCCCCGCTGCCGGGAACCTCGGGTGCCGAGTCAGGCAGTGACCCGTGGCATCCGGCGATCGAGGACTCGAGCACGGCGATACCGCACTCGAATTTTCCGCTCGGGCTCGTGAAGTAGTACCAGCCGGGTGCTTTGCCCGCGTAGTCCTGCGGTTTTGCCTGGGCTGCAACAGGACTCGTCGGTGCCGCCGTGGTGGACGTCGGCGTGGTCGTCGTTGGGGTGGACGGTGATGCCGGCGCGGCGGAGGTGACGGAGGGAGCCGTGGTGATCGGGGTGGGGCGGTCGGTGATCACGGTCGCCATCGGACCGTTGCCTTCCCCGCTCGAGCCGCAGCCTCCGAGCAGGCACGCCCCGACGATTGCCACTGCGGCACATCCGATTGTCTTCATCGTCGGTTCCTTCGCTCGCGGGCGTCGACGCTGTGCGTATCGTCGCCGAGGGGATGGTTGATGTTGGTACGTTGGGCAACGACCGAAGGGGAGGTTCCATGGACACCGCGTCTGACTCCGCTGCGTCCGATTCCACCGTGCTCGTGAGCACGCCCTACGGCGACGTTCTCGGCTATCCGGTCGCTGCCGATGCGTCGCCGATCGTGGCCTGGAGGGGTATTCCCTACGCGACGCCTCCGGTGGGCAAGCTCCGGTTCCGTGCGCCGCGTCCGTTGCAGCCCTGGTCGGGGGTGCTCGACGGCCTCGAGTTCGGTGCGATGGCTCCGCAGGGTCGCGACAGTCCGGTGCCGATCGATCCGTCGCTGTCGATTTCCGAGGACTGTCTCACGCTCAACATCTGGGCTCCCCGTCCCGGCGCGGAACTGCGGCCGGTGCTGGTCTGGATCCACGGCGGTGCGTACTCGCTCGGATCGTCCGCCCAGCGGGTCTACGACGGGAGGAACCTCAGCGAGAACGGCGACGTGGTGGTGGTGACCATCAATTTCCGGCTGGGCCCGTTCGGGTTCCTCGACCTTTCCTCGTTCTCCACCGACGAGCACACGTTCGAGACCAATTTGGGGCTGCGAGATCAGATTGCCGCACTGCAGTGGGTCCGCGAGTGCATCTCTGCGTTCGGCGGCGATCCCGATCAGGTGACGGTGTTCGGTGAATCCTCCGGGGGAGCGTCGGTCACCACGTTGATGACTTCTCCCAAGGCCGAGGGGCTGTTCCAGCGCGCGATCGTGCAGAGCGCGCCTGCGACCTCGGTGTACGGCCCCGACCGCGGAGCCGCGGTGGCGTCGAGATTCCTCGAATTGGTGGGCGTCGACCGGAAAGACATCGGCGAATTGTTCGACATGCATTTCACAAGGCTGGTCACCGCCGGCGACACGCTCTGTTACGAGATCCCAACGACAGTTCCTGGGACACTTGGTCTTTCGCCGGTCGTCGACGGCGATATCGTTCCGCGTTATCCCGTGGCTGCCTTCCAGAAGGGGCTCTCGCACAAGATACCGTTGATCATCGGCACCAACCACGACGAGCCCTCGATCTTCCGATTCATGAAGTCTCCGTTGATGCCGATCACCTCGGACACCGTCTCCGAGATGTTCCGCGCCATCGCGCACGACCACGCGGATCTGCCGGCCTATCGTGTCGCCGAAATCATGGCGGCGTATCCGGACAGGGACAAACCCGCTGGCGCACAAGCCATTTCGCGGGACGCAGGATTTCTCATGCCCAGTCTGTGGATCGCCGACGCGCACAGCAGGCATTCGCCGACATGGATGTACCGATTCGATCATGCGACGCCGATGCTCAAGGCCGCACGGGTGGGAGCGGGACATGCGACCGAGCTGCCGTACGTCTTCGGCAATTTCGGAACGCTCAACCGAGACCCCACCTTCTGGCTCGGTGGCCGAAAGCCCGCAATGGCGGTGTCCGCGCGGATGCAGAGACGCTGGCTCGCTTTCGCGCGGTACGGTGTCCCCGCCGCGCTCGATGCGTCCAAGCATTGGGCTCCGTACACCGAGAAGACGCGCTGGACGCTGGTGATCGATGCATCCGACACTCTCGTCGACGACCCCGACGGCGACATGCGCGCGGCGTGGGGCGACCGCGTTCTCGGGTTCAGCTGACACGTCGTCGATGCAACGGAGTCGTTCCACAGGCTCCACTCCTGCGCATTCTGTCGCACGGACGTGGCTGACATGAATCGAACGTAACAGCAAGAACAGTGGTCGCTCGAGTCACACCGGTAACAATTGGATGTCAGCGCGCGGGACTGGAGCCTGCGGAATGACCTGATCAGGCGGGTCTGTCGGTGGGGGCGGTTATGTTCGATGTGTGTTGATGTCGAGGATCGTCGAAACGTCCCGTGCAGTGTCGGCGACGCGTTCGCGCAAGATCAAGATCGGGCAGATCGCTGCCCTGCTCGCCGAGGCCGAGACCGACGACATCGAGCCCGCTGTGTCGTGGCTGTCGGGAGAATTGCCGCAGGGGCGGATAGGAGTCGGCTGGCGCACCCTGGCCGATCTCGACGTGGCGGCCGCTGCCGATTCGACGCTGACGGTTGCCGAGGTGGACGAGGCGGTATCATCGGTCGCGGCGACGTCGGGAGCCGGTTCTGCTGCGCGGCGGGTAGCGATACTGACCGACCTGTTCTCCCGCAGCACAGCCGAGGAGCGTAGGTTTCTGATCCGGCTCGTCACCGGCGAGCTGCGTCAGGGCGCGCTCGAAGGAATCATGGTCGACGCTGTTGCCGCGGCCACGAACCTGCCGCAGGCACCGGTGCGTCGCGCATTCATGCTCTCGGGTCGTTTGACTGCGACGGCCATTGCCGCCATCAGCGGTGGCGTCGACGCGTTGGATGCATTCCGGCTCGAGGTCGGTCGCCCGGTCCGGCCGATGCTTGCCTCACCCGCAGAGTCTCTACACGCTGCCTGGGAACAGTTGTCCGGCGACCTCACCGTGGAATACAAGCTCGACGGTGCGCGAATTCAGGTGCACCGCTCCGGAACCGACGTGAGCATCTTCACGCGAACCCTGCGCGACATCACTGCAAGTGTGCCCGAGCTGGTGGAACTGGTTCTCGAGCTGCCGTGTGATTCGGTGGTCCTGGACGGGGAGACCCTCGCGCTCGAAGACAGCGGACGGCCGAGACCGTTCCAGGAAACGATGAGTCGATTCGGTGCCGAGAGTGCACACGAGCTGCTGCTGCAGCCCTACTTCTTCGACTGCCTGCACCTCGACGGCGTTGACCTGCTCGATGCCCCGCTGGAGCAGCGCCTGGCCGCACTGGACCGGGTAGCGCCAGGGCACCGAATTCCCAGTGCCGTTCGGCCCGATGCGGACGCAGCAGCGGCCCACTTCGACGCTGCACTCGACGCCGGGCACGAAGGGGTCATGCTCAAAGCGCTCGGTGCGCCGTACGCCGCGGGCCGCCGCGGAAAGAGCTGGCAGAAGGTCAAACCCGAACACACGCTCGACCTCGTCGTCCTCGGAGCCGAGTGGGGATACGGGCGCCGCACCGGCTACCTGTCCAATCTGCATCTCGGAGCTCGCGATCCCGACGGCGGTGAGCCGATCATGGTCGGTAAGACCTTCAAAGGCCTGACCGACGTTCTGTTGCAGTGGCAGACCGAGGAATTCCCGAAACACGAGCGCGAACGCGACGAGCACACGGTGTACCTGCGTCCCGAACTGATCGTCGAAATCGAACTCGACGGTGTGCAGGTCAGCCCGCGCTACCCGGGCGGCGTGGCCCTGCGATTCGCGCGAGTACTGCGGTATCGCCCCGACAAGGACCTCGCCACCGCGGACTCCATCGACGCCGTGCGGGCACTCCTTCCACACTCGTGAAAACAGTCCCGACGATTAATACATACGAAACCGGCCGAACGACCCCGTAACACGGCGCAAAATATTCTCGAGGGTGCAAGCCAGCGAGAGATGGAGTGCCAATGATGTCCACAGTTCGAGCTGCTCTGGTCCAAAGCAAGTGGACCGGTGACAAAGAATCGATGATCGCGGCACACGAGGGGTTTGCTCGGTCCGCCGCCGAGCAGGGCGCGAAAGTCGTCTGTTTCCAAGAACTTTTCTACGGTCCGTACTTCTGCCAATTGCAGGACGCGAAATTCTACGAATATGCCGAATCGGTACCTGGGCCTACCGTCGACCGTTTCGCCGCGTTGGCCAAAGAACTCGGCATCGTGATGATTCTGCCCGTGTACGAGCAGGAACAGCCCGGACTTCTGTACAACACCGCTGCCGTGGTGGACGCCGACGGCACCTATCTCGGCAAGTATCGAAAACACCACATCCCCCACGTGAACGGATTCTGGGAGAAGTTCTACTTTCGCCCCGGCAATCTGGGGTGGCCGGTGTTCGACACCGCGGTCGGGCGTATCGGTGTCTACATCTGCTACGACAGGCATTTTCCGGAAGGTTGGCGGGCGCTCGGTCTTGCCGGTGCCGAAATCGTCTTCAATCCGTCGGCCACCTCGCGAGGATTGTCGAACTATCTGTGGAAGCTCGAACAGCCCGCGTCGGCCGTCGCCAACGAGTACTACGTGGGCGCGATCAATCGAGTCGGAATCGAATCCGAATACGGTGACGACGACTTCTACGGGACCAGCTATTTCGTGGACCCCGAGGGCAAATTCGTCGGCGAAGTGGCGTCGGATACGGAACCCGAAATAATCGTGCGTGACCTCGACATGGACCTGCTCAAGGTGGTACGCGACCGGTGGGCCTTCTATCGTGACCGCAGGCCCGACGCATACGGACCGCTGGTGCAACCCTGATGGCCACCACCTTCGTGCACGGCGGAACCGTGGTATCCACCACCGGCGCACAGAAATTGGATGTGCTCATCGACGGTGAGAGCATCGTCGCCGTGCTGGCACCAGGATCGGTCTCCCTGGCCGCGGACCTGAAGACTTCGGCGGACGTCGTCGTCGACGCGACCGGCAAATACGTCATTCCCGGTGGGGTCGACGGACACACGCACATGGAGATGCCGTTCGGCGGTACGTTCGCCTCCGACACCTTCGAAACCGGAACGCGCGCAGCCGCTTGGGGTGGCACGACGACGATCGTGGACTTCGCAATTCAGACACCCGGTCAGCGTGTCCAGGACACTCTCGCGCAATGGCACGACAAGGCCGCGGGGCAATGCGCCGTCGATTACGGCTTCCATCAGATCATCGGCGATGTCACCGACGATTCGCTGAAAGCCATGAGCGAGTTGGTATCCGAGGGCGTCACCAGTTTCAAGCTGTTCATGGCCTATCCGGGCGTGTTCTACTCCGACGACGGCAAGATCCTGCGCGCGATGCAGTCCGCCGCCGAAACGGGTGCACTGCTGATGATGCACGCGGAGAACGGCATCGCGATCGATGTACTCGTCGCTCAATCGATCGCGCGTGGAGACACGGCCCCGTACTTCCACGGCACGTCGCGGCCGTGGCAGCTCGAAGAGGAGGCGACGCATCGAGCCATCATGTTGGCCGACGTCACCGGTGCACCGCTCTACGTCGTGCACGTCTCGGCCAAGCAGGCTCTGGAACAGATCGCGCAGGCCCGGGGTAACGGGCAGAACGTGTTTGCCGAGACATGTCCGCAGTACCTCTATCTCTCGCTCGAGGAACAACTCGGTGCACTGGGCTTCGAAGGTGCCAAGTGGGTCTGCTCGACGCCACTGCGGTCGCGAGCCGAGGGGCATCAGGACGAGTTGTGGCGGTACCTGCGCACCGGTGACGTATCGACCGTCAGTACCGATCACTGCCCGTTCTGTATGAAGGACCAGAAGGAGATGGGTATCGGCGATTTCTCCAAGATTCCCAACGGGATCGGTTCGGTGGAACACCGCATCGATCTGATGTTCCAGGGCGTCAAGAGCGGCAAGATCACGCTGGAGAAATGGGTCGACGTCTGCTGCACCACTCCGGCCAGGATGTTCGGGATGTATCCGAGGAAAGGCGTCATCACCCCGGGTGCCGACGCTGACATCGTGATCTACGACCCGAACGGACACACCAGCATCGGCGTCGACAAGACCCACCACATGAACATGGACTACTCGGCATACGAAGGTTTCGAGATCGACGGTCACGTCGATACCGTGATCTCGCGAGGCCGGATCATCGTCGACGGTGGATCCTATTCCGGCACTGCGGGACACGGCCGATTCGTCCTACGCGACCTGTCTCAGAATCTGATCTGAGCCATGGACATCGGGGTAGTGCTCCAGTGCAATCCGCCTGCGTCCCGTGTGGTCGACCTGGCCAGACAGGCCGAGACACATGGTTTCTCGCACGTGTGGACATTCGATTCGCACCTGCTGTGGCAGGAACCGTACGTCATCTACAGCCAAATTCTGGCCGCGACGAGACGGGTGACCGTCGGCCCGATGGTCACCAATCCCGCCACCCGTGACTGGACGGTGACGGCATCGACGTTCGCGACGCTCAACGACATGTTCGGCAATCGGACTGTCTGTGGCATCGGCCGCGGTGATTCGGCGGTCCGTGCCCTCGGCGGCAAGCCGACAACCCTTGCAACGCTGCGGGAATCGATAGAGGTGATCCGAAGCCTGGCCAACGGGCGCAGCGCCCGCGTCGGTGAGACGACGGTGCAGTTCCCGTGGGCGGAGCGGTCCCGGCTCGAGGTATGGGTTGCGGCGTACGGACCCAAAGCCCTCGAGCTCACCGGGCAGGTGGCGGACGGGTTCATACTGCAGCTCGCCGATCCCGATATCGCGGCTTGGACGATCGGCCGGGTCCGCGCTGCGGCCGAGCAGGCGGGTCGCGACCCGGATTCGATCTCGATCTGCGTTGCAGCTCCCGCCTACGTGACCGACGGTACCGACGCAGGGCTCGAACACGCCCGAGATCAGTGTCGTTGGTTCGGCGGGATGGTCGGCAACCACGTCGCCGATATCGTCTCGCGATACGGCGGCGATGGCGGTGGTGTTCCGCAGGCTCTCACCGACTACATCGCAGCGCGCAAAGGGTACGACTACAACGAGCACGGTCGAGCAGGAAACTCGCACGCAGAATTCGTTCCGAACGAGGTGATCGACAGGTTCTGCCTACTGGGCACCCCGGCCGATCACATCGCCAAGCTGAAAGAGCTGGAAACTCTCGGCGTCGACCAGTTCTCGGTGTACCTGCAGCACGACGCCAAGGCCGCGACACTCGAGGCCTACGGAGAGAGCATCATTCCGCAGATCCGCCCGAGCGTGACGGCAACGTCGTGACGAGTCTGCTCGATCAGGCTGCGGTGGTGGCACCCACTTCCGCCGGTGCGAATCGAGGAGTGCGGCGTCCGGTGATGGCAATGGTGGCCGTCGGCTCGTTGCTGGCGGTCTGGGAGCTGGTGAAAGTGCTCGTCCCCGAGAACGGGGTGAGTGTCGCCGGAGTGCGGGTGCTGCCGCGTACCGACGACGGTGCACTACCGCACGTGTGGTCGGTGTTGGCGGCGCTGACCGAGCCCGAGGTGAACGTCGCCGGCGCTCGCAGTGTCGGTGCCGCAATCGTGTCCAGTGGACTGTTCACGTTCGGGCTCGCCGTACTCGGGTTCGCGCTGGGGACGGTGGTCGGGCTGTTGCTGGCCGTGACGATGCAACGGTTCGTGTGGGTCGAGCGGTCCGTGTTGCCGTATGTGATCGTCTCGCAGACGGTTCCGCTGATCGCGTTGGCACCGCTCGTCGCGGGCTGGGGCGGGAAGATCGCCATCGGCGGTTACGCCTGGCAGCCGTGGATGAGCATCACCGTCATCGCGTCGTATCTCGCGTTCTTCCCGGTGGCGGTGGGAATGCTGCGCGGCCTGCGTGCACCCGATCGGGCAGCACTCGATCTGATGCACAGTTACGCGGCCGGATGGTGGAGCACCCTCGTTCGACTTCGCCTGCCCGCCTCTGTGCCGCATCTGATTCCGGCGCTGCGTCTGGCTGCAGCCGCAGCCGTGATCGGTGCCGTGGTCGCCGAAATCTCCACCGGAACGACCGGCGGTATCGGTAGGCAGATCATCGTGTTCTCGCAGCAGGCAACTGGAGACGCGTCCCGCCTGTACGCCGCTGTTCTCGGCGCAGCGGTGCTCGGGTTGGTGGTGACCGCACTGGTATCGCTGCTCGATATCGCGCTCGGCCGTTATGCGGGCCGCTCGCCCGGTCGAAAGGATCGGTCATGACCGAGTATGCGGTACTCGTCGAGGGCGTGGGGAAGACGTTCGACGGGGGAGTGACTGCGCTGGAGGATGTATCGCTCGCGATCAACCCCGGTGAATTCGTCTCGCTGATCGGGCCTTCGGGGTGCGGTAAGTCGACGTTGCTCCGCATCGTGGCCGATCTCGAGCAACCGACGTCCGGTTCGGTATCGGTGTTCGGCCTGTCCGCTCGCCGAGCCCGTGTCGAACAGAAGTACGGCATCGCCTTTCAACAGGCAGGGCTGCTCGATTGGCGCACAGTGCAATCGAACGTCGCATTGCCGCTGGAACTGCACAAGGTTCCCAAACGTCAGCGGGCAGAACGGGTTCGCGAGTTGCTGAACCTCGTCGGACTCACCGATTTCGCAGAGAAATTTCCCAGCCAGCTGTCCGGTGGGATGCAGCAACGAGTGGCGATCGCGCGGGCGCTGGCTCGAACGCCGGGACTGTTGTTGATGGACGAACCGTTCGGGGCCCTGGACGAGATGACCCGCGAGAAGATGCAGAACGACCTACTCCGCATCGCCGAGGAGTCCAGCGCAGCAGTGGTGTTCGTGACCCACTCGATTCCCGAAGCGGTGTACCTGTCCGATCGGGTGGTTGTCATGTCCCCTCGGCCGGGACGGATCGTCGACACACTCACGATCGACAGTTTCGATGCGAACGGGGATCCACGCGAATCGGCGGAGTTCTTCGCGTCCATCACCGCGGTTCGTGACGCATTGCACGGCCGTACGGTTCGCAGTGCGGATCTGCGATGAAGCTCTGGCTGCCACCGGTGGTGTTCGGGGCGGCGGCGCTCGCACTGTGGCAGTTGCTCACGGTCGTCGCGGGGGTTCCGTCGTTCCTGCTGCCGTCGCCGAGCGCCATCGCCGAGCAATTCGTGCGCAACCTCGGCAACATCGGATCGGCAAGTCTGGCAACGGGAACCAATGCTCTCGTGGGGTTGATTGCAGGTTCGGTCCTGGGTCTCCTCGCAGCAATGGCCGCGGTTCGCCTGCGGATCGTCGACGAACTGCTCACCCCGTTGGCGGCGGGTGCCGCAGCCGTTCCCATCGTCGCTCTTGCGCCGGTGTTCAACTCGATGTTCTCCTCGACCACCGACCTACCGCGGCGACTCGTGGTGACCATCGTCGTGTTCTTCCCGGTATTCGTCAGCGCGGCAAAAGGATTGCGGCAGGTCTCGGCCGTGCACCACGACCTGATGGCATCGTATGCCGTCGGCGGTTGGCAGTTCACCCGCATCGTTCGCCTCCCATCCGCCGTTCCGCACATCTTCACCGGGTTGCGGGTTGCCGCTCCCAATGCTGTCATTGCTGCCATCATCTGCGAGTACTTCGGTGGACTGCAGAACGGTTTGGGGTCGCGGATCACCTCCGCCGCGGCGAACACGGCCTACCCCCGGGCGTGGGCCTACGTGATGGGTGCCATCGCAGTCGGTTTGCTCTTCTTCGTGGTTGTTCTGTTGCTCGAGAAACTCGTGTCCCGGCGTCGTCCCCAGGAAAGATGGATATGAACATCACTCGAACCCCCCGACCCCTTCTCGCCGTCGTCATGGCTCTGGCGGTGGTCGCCTCGGCCTGCAGCACCACCACGACCGACACCGACACCGCGGCCGACGGGAACACCACGATCAAGCTGCAACTGCAGTGGTTCAAACAGGGCCAGTTCGCGGGCTACCTCGCCGCCGTCGATCAGGGTTTCTATGCGGAACAGGGGCTGGACGTCGAAATCCTCGACGGTGGAACGGATATCGTTCCGCAAACCGTGCTCGCCCAGGGGCAGGCCGATTACGCCGTCGCGTGGGTACCCAAGGCGCTCGCATCCCGTGAGGCCGGAGCCGGCATCACCGACGTGGCCCAGATCTATCAGAAGTCGGGCACATTGCAGGTCTCGTTCAAGGATCAGAACATCGCCACACCGGCCGACCTCCAGGGCAAGACCGTCGGAAACTGGGGCTACGGCAACGAATTCGAGCTGTTCGCCGGTATGACCAAGGCCGGGGTCAGTCCCTCCGACGTGACGTTGGTGCAGCAGCAGTTCGACATGAACGGCCTTCTGTCCGGAGATATCGCCGCAGCCCAGGCGATGTCCTACAACGAGTACGCCCAGTTGCTCGAGACCGTGAACCCCGCAACCGGTGCGCTCTACACCGAGGACGATTTCACGTCGCTGAACTGGAACGACGACGGCGTCGCGATGCTGCAGGACGCGATCTGGGCCAATACCGACAAGCTCTCCGACGAGGCGTACCGGGAGCAGACCGTCAAATTCTTGGCGGCATCGTTGAAGGGCTGGATATTCTGCCGCGACAACGTCGAGACGTGCCGCGACATCACCGTCGCTGCGGGCTCGACACTCGGCGCGAGTCATCAGTTGTGGCAGGTCAACGAAGTCAACAAACTGATCTGGCCGTCCTCGGACGGGATCGGAATGATCGACGAGGCGGCCTGGCAGCAGACGGTCGACATCGCGAAGTCCACCCGGAATGCCGAGGGATCGACCGTGCTGACGGCCGACCCCGACGCCGAGGCGTACACCAACGAGTACGTCACCGAGGCTTTGGATTTGTTGAAGGCCGACGGTGTGGACGTGACCGGAGAGTCGTACGCTCCGATGGAGGTCACACTGGAGGAAGGCGGCAAGTAGATGGATCACGTGTTCTACTCCTGGTCGGCGCAGGCCGAACTGAATCCGATCACCGTCGAGGGTGCGGAGGGATCGTGGTTCTGGGACGACAAGGGCAAGCGATACCTGGACTTCTCGTCACAGTTGGTCAACGTCAACCTCGGACATCAACACCCTGACGTCGTCGCCGCCATCGTCGAACAGGCCCAGGTTCTGACGACCATCTCTCCGACCGTGGCCAACAACAAGCGCAGTGAACTCGCGGCGTTGATCGCCGAACGTGCGCCGGGTGATCTGAACCGAGTGTTCTTCACGACCGGTGGCGCAGAAGCCGTCGAGCACGCGGTGCGGCTGGCGCGACAGCACACCGGACGCACGAAGATGCTTGCGGCGTACCGCTCGTACCACGGTGGAACCGGAGTTGCGATCGGTCTCACCGGTGAGCCGAGGCGTTGGGGCACCGAACCCACCAACGTCGACGTCGTCCGGTTCTTCGGGCCGTATCCCTACCGGTCACCATGGGGGACAACGACTCCCGAGGACGAAACGGCCGCAGCACTGGCACACCTCGAACAGGTCATCGTGCTCGAGGGTGCGCAGAACATCGCCGGACTGATCCTCGAATCGGTCATCGGCACCAACGGTGTGCTGATCCCGCCGCCCGGATATCTGGCCGGCGTTCGGGCGCTGTGCGACAAGTACGGAATCGTCTACATCGCCGACGAAGTGATGGTCGGGTTCGGGCGAATCGGCGAATGGTTCGCATGCCAGGCCTGGGATGTGACACCGGATCTGATCACGTTCGCCAAGGGCGTCAACTCCGGGTACGTGCCTCTGGGCGGGGTGGTCATCTCGGAGAAGATCGCCTCGCAGTTCGATCACAAGCCCTATCCCGGCGGGTTGACCTATTCCGGTCACGTGCTCGGGTGCGCGGCCGGCGTGGCATCCATCGGAGTGTTCGAGCGCGACAAGATTCTTCCGCACGTGCGTCACGTCGGCGAGGACGTACTCGGGGCGGGCCTGTCGAAGCTGGCCGAATCTCATCCGAGCGTGGGCGAGGTGCGCGGCAAGGGATTCTTCTGGGCAGTCGAATTGGTCAAGGACGGCCGGACGAGGGAACCGTTGGTGCCGTTCGCCGCGTCGGGCAAGGACGCGGCGGTCATGGGCACGGTGACCGCAGCGGCGAAGTCCCGCGGTCTGTGGCCCTTCGTATCGGGCAATCGCCTCCAGATCGCGCCGCCGCTGACGACGTCCGAGGACGAGATTCGTCAGGGACTGGAAATCCTCGACGAGGTGTTGACGGTGGCGGACGGGTTCACCGTCGACGGGTGATCACAGCACCGCACCGGGGTTGAGGATGCCCGCTGGATCGAGGGCAGTCTTGATCCTGCGGGTGAGTTCCATGACGTCCTCACCGACCTGATCGGGCAGCCAGGCCTTCTTGAGGCGACCGACGCCGTGTTCGCCGGTGATGGTGCCGCCCAACGAAATCGCCAGATCCATGATCGCGCCGAAGGCGATGTTGGCGCGCCGTGTCATGTCGGCGTCCTCGGGGTCGAAGACGATCAAGGGGTGGGTGTTGCCGTCACCGGCGTGGGCGATGACCGCCACCAGCACATCGTATTTCGTGGACAGCTCGGCGATTCCGCCGACGAGGGCCGGAAGTGCGGGCAGTGGAACGCCGACGTCCTCGAGCAGCAGGCTGCCGAGTCGCTCGACCGCGGGAATGGCGAATCGCCGTGCGGCAGCGAAGGCCTCACCCTCGTCGGGGTCGTCGGTGGTGAAGACATCCGATGCGCCGGCCTCGGTGCACGCGGCCGCCATGATCTCGATCTCGCGACCTCGGTCGGCGCCGGGGGAGTCGGACCGAGCAATGAGCATCGCTGCCGCCTCGCGATCGAGTCCCATGTTCATGGCATCTTCGACGGCACCGATGGACGCGCGGTCCATGAACTCGAGCATCGACGGCCGCAGGTTCCGGGTGATGGCCAGAATTGCGGCGGTCGCGTCGTGCACCGACGCGAACGACGCGACCACCGTACTGGCGGGAGGTTGCGCCGGGATCAGTCGAAGAGTGATCTCGGTGATGATGCCCAGCGTGCCCTCGGAGCCGACGAACAGCTTCGCAAGGGACAGGCCCGCAACATCTTTCAGGCGTGGCCCACCCAGTCGGACGGCGGTACCGTCGGCCAGGACGACCTCGAGACCGAGAACGTAATCGGTGGTGACGCCGTACTTCACACAGCACAGGCCGCCCGCATTGGTGGCCGCATTGCCTCCGATGGAGCACATCTCGAACGAGGACGGGTCCGGTGGGTACCAGAGGCCGTGTTCTGCGACGGCCTTCTTGACCTCGACGTTGAGCAGCCCGGGTTGTACAACGGCGATGCGGGTCACCGGGTCGACGGCGATCTCACGCATCAACTCGGTGGTGAGCACGATTCCGCCGTCCACGGCGGTGGCACCACCGGACAGGCCCGACCCGGCGCCGCGTGGGACGACCGCCACGTTGTGCTCGGTGGCCCACCGCATGACGGCACGAACGTCCTCGGTGGATTGTGCGCGCACGACGGCCAGTGGGGTGCCGGCGTCGGGATCCTTCGCCCAGTCGCGTCGGTAGCCCTCGGTGATGTCCGGGTCGGTGACCACCGCGCCGGGTGACAGCAGGGATTCGAGCTCGCTCAGGCGGGCATCTGTATCGGTCGTCACCGACATCTCGGTCTCCTCACATCGAAGTTGTGACCGTCGCCACTCGAGTGTGTCACGGCCGCGTGTGCGGTGGAGTCGGGGCCGGTCGGCGCTCGGTCACTGATTGCGTTGCAGCGTCAGTTCTGCGAGTTCGGTGGCGGCGGCGCACGGGTCGGCCGGACTGGCGCCTCGGTACTGCACCCACCAAGTGATGACACCCGAGTACGCCGCGCTGATTCCGCACGACGACGGATCGTCCGGCCGTCGTGACAGGAACGCCGTGGTGCCGGCAACGGCGACGTCTTCGGTCGCGTAGCCGAGCCGATCGGCCAGGTCTCGCTCGCGCGGTAGTGCATCGTTCTCGAACCAGGCGAAAGTCACATCGATGAGTCCGCCGCCGCCGATGCCGGTCCACATGCACACTGCACCGTAGAAGTACTGCTCGACGAGGTCGGCACCCACTGTTTCGGCGATGGTGGGATCGGGGACGGCGATGCACTCCTCGAGCAGCTTGTCGAACTGCCCACTGCCGCCGGATCGAGCGGGCACGGCCGTACCGGTCACGGTGGTGGTGCATCCGGTACCGACGGCCGCAGTGACGAGGACAGCGGCGACGACGCGGCGGGTGGAATCGGCGGAGCGGAATGTCGACATCGGGCTACTTCGCCTTCGAGATCGTGATTCTGGCCAGATCCTCGACGACGTCGCAGGAATCGCGGGGGCCGTCGACCACGAAGTTGACGGACCAGTGCACGAAGCCGTCCCCGTTCTCGACTCCGGCCTCGCACGACGCTCCCGACGCCGCGGCGGTGAATCCAGGGTGACCGTCCACATCGATGCGCTCGATGGTGCGACCGACGGCCTCGGCCACGGAACTCTCTCGGTCGATGGGGCTGCCGCGGTACCAGGTGAACATCGCGTACGCGCCGCTCGTGGATTCCCAGCGGCAACGAATGGCGTTCTCGGACACCGCCGTCAGGTCGGATACGGCCGTGAGTTCCTGCACTTCTGCGTCGTCCATCGAGCCGCATTCACCGACGAAGAGTTCTTCGGTGATGGGTCGGTCGGCCGTCTCGGACGTATCCGGACCGGCCTCGGTGGCCGGCGTGTTCGAGCATCCGAACAGCCCGCATGCGACCGCAGCGATCAAGGCTGCAACGGCTCGGGTGCGCACGAACTCGGACTTTACCCACCCCGTCGGGGAGAGGGTGAGCGTTTGATGGAAGTGAGTCACATCAGTAACACCAGCCTCAGGCGTTACCAGATCGATGCGTCGTCGACACGTAAATTTGTAGTTCGCCACGCTAGCGTCCAGCGCAGCGAACCTCGCACTCCACGCGGTGCGAGTCGACAAGGAGGCTGCACCATGATCGATCCCGGAAGTGACTCCTGGAACTACGTGGCCGCGATGTTCTCGTACGAATTTCTCGGGGGCGGAATCGAATACGACACCATCGAGCGCATTCACCGAGGCGAGATCGACGAGTGGGTTCAGGCGTTGACACAGTCGGGGCTCTTCGATCGAGCAGCCATCGCGCAGATTGCCGACTCGTGGCATCAGGCCCCTCGCCAGTTGTTCGACATGCTGGTGCTCGATGCGGACGAAATGACCGCCAGACGGTGCTCGCTGGCGTGGTCCTCGCTGGACCGACTCGCTCCACTTGCTCGCCTGGGCTGAAGACTCGCCCGGGCCGACGGACGGTCAACTACCGAGCACACGCGTTCCCGACGCATCGACGACGATGGCCTGTTCGTCGGTCAACCCACGGCAGTCGATGCCGTCCCTGCGCAGGCGCTGCATCGTTGCTTGCCCCGAATCGTTCTCGTCCAGAACGGAATTCAGGTGCGGGACGATCGAGAAACCGACCAGGCCCAGTCCGGTCCACACCGGATCGACACCTGTTGCGGGCCGAACCTCGCCGGGGTCGTCCGCGTCCTCGACGCCGATCAACGACGGTGCGGCAACACACGCGCCCGCGCTGTATCCGCCGTACACGATCGATCCTCGCCGAACACGCTCGGCGATGACCTCGTCTGCGCCCGAGCGGGCGAGTTGAGCGCGCAGGACGAACGTATTGCCCCCGCGAACCCACACTGCGCCGAAGTCGTCGAGTGCGCGCTCGAGAGCAGCGGACCGACCCACGTACTCGCGCAGATCCAGCTCGGCAGGCCGATACCCGAGCGCCCGCAGCGGAACGAACTCGCTTGTGAGCGAGGATTCGCGAGCGGCGCGCGGCCACGCGTCCGATGCGTTCGCAATCACGGCGAGATCGGACGGTGGGCCGGTGAGCTCGACGAAAGCGTCGGAGTGGCCACCGAATCGGTACGACGACAGGAACAGCTTCATGCCGTCGGTTCGCCATCGAGCCGGGCCAACCCGACACGAACGGCGTCCGCGACACGCTCGGGCTCACTCAGACGACGTGTCACGAAGCCGGCCGCGAACCGGAAGCGGTCCCGATGCCAACGAGGCACCACGTGCAGATGCAGGTGGAAGACCGTCTGAAATGCGGCCTTACCGTCGTTGATCACGAGATTGGCTCCGTCGGCGCGCAGGTCCGAGTGCCGGACCGCGCGCGCCAGCGTGTGCCCGACGCGAAACACGTCTGCGGCCGCGTCCGGGTGGGTCGCATTCAGATCGGTGGCGTGCTCGCGCGGAACGACGAGCAGGTGGCCGCGAGTGACCGGCCGAATGTCGAGAAACGCGACAGCATGGTCGTTCTCGAACACGCGATGCGCGGGAGCGTCGCCCGCGACGATGGCACAGAAGATGCAAGGTTCCACGGTTGTCACTGTAGGGTCCGTTCATCACCGATAGACCCATATGGCGCGCATCACAATTGCGCTCCCCGTGGCCGAGGAATGTCGAAACGGACTCGATTCAGAACGAATCGGACTGTGTTCCGGGCTACCCGCGGTCTGTCTCCTCTGGCTACTATCAGGGACCTTGTGCCTTGTCGCATGGGTTCGTCCGCTCGTCGCAGGCTCGGAGCCGTTGGTCGATTCGTGGACACCATTCAACGCAGGAAGACGGAGATTTGGATACATCGCAGAGCACTGAGAAGGGTTCGGGATCCACGACTGTCGTCGGTGTGATTCGGGAATCGGGGGAGGGCGAACGTCGTGTCGCTCTGGTGCCCAAGATCGTTGCCTCCCTGGCGGGCAAGGGCGTCGAGATCGTCGTCGAGTCCGGCGCCGGTCTCGGCGCTCTGATTCCCGACGAGTTGTACGTCGCCGCCGGAGCGACCATCGGTGATCCATGGTCGGCCGACGTCGTGGTGAAGGTCGCGCCGCCGTCCGACGCCGAGATCGCCAAGCTGACGTCGGGTTCGACGCTCATCGGATTTCTGGCACCGCGCAACGCGGAGAACAGCATCGGGGCGTTGAAGGCGGCCGGAGTACAGGCTTTCGCCGTCGAGGCGATCCCGCGGATCTCACGGGCGCAGGTGATGGACGCACTGTCCTCTCAGGCCAACGTCGCCGGCTACAAGGCCGTGCTGTTGGCAGCGTCGGAGTCCACCCGGTTCTTCCCGATGCTCACCACCGCTGCGGGCACCGTCAAGCCCGCTACCGTGCTGGTGCTGGGCGTCGGCGTGGCAGGTCTGCAGGCGCTCGCCACCGCGAAGCGTCTCGGCGGCCGCCCCACCGGATACGACGTGCGTCCGGAGGTGGCAGATCAGGTTCGATCCGTCGGCGCGCAGTGGCTGGATCTGGGGATCGACGCCGCTGGCGAGGGCGGATACGCGCGTGAGCTGACCGAAGACGAGCGGGTGCAACAGCAGAAGGCTCTCGAAGAGGCCATCAAGGGATTCGACGTGGTCATCACGACCGCGTTGGTTCCCGGACGCCCTGCCCCGCGATTGGTCACGGCCGCGGCCGTCGAGGGCATGAAGCCGGGCAGCGTCGTGGTCGACCTCGCAGGGGAAACCGGTGGCAACTGTGAACTCACCGAGCCCGGCGAGACCGTCGTCAAGCACGACGTCACCATCTGCTCCCCGTTGAACCTGCCGGCCTCGATGCCCGAGCACGCCAGCGAGCTGTACTCGAAGAACATCTCGGCATTGCTCGAACTCATGTTGGTCGACGGCAAGCTCGCTCCGGATTTCTCGGACGAGGTTCTCGCCGGTGCCTGCGTGACACGTGAGAAGGAGAACTGATGTACACCCCGCTGCTCGCGAACATCGCGATCCTGGTGCTGTCCGGGTTCGTCGGCTTCGCGGTGATCTCCAAGGTGCCCAACACCTTGCACACCCCGTTGATGTCGGGAACCAATGCCATCCACGGCATCGTCGTGCTCGGTGCCCTGGTGGTGCTCGGCAAGGTCGAGGATCCGTCCATCGGCCTGCAGGTCATCCTGTTCGTCGCTCTCGTGTTCGGAACGGTCAACGTCATCGGTGGATTCGTGGTCACCGACCGCATGCTCGGCATGTTCAAGTCCAAGCCCGTTCCTGCCAAGGCCACGAAGGGTGCTGACTCCTGATGGACAATCTCGTCAACATTCTCTACATCGTCGCCTTCGGCATGTTCATCTACGGACTGATGGGTCTGACCGGACCGAAGACAGCCGTGCGTGGCAACCAGATCGCCGCTGTCGGCATGTTCCTCGCCGTCGTGGCGACGTTGATCTCTGTTCGCGATACCGAAAACTGGATTCTGATCGTCGTCGGCCTGGTCGTCGGCGTCGCGCTCGGTATCCCGCCTGCTCGCCGAGTGAAGATGACCGCGATGCCACAGTTGGTGGCCCTGTTCAACGGCGTCGGCGGTGGAACGGTTGCGCTGATCGCGTGGGCGGAATTCCTCGACACGTCGGGATTCTCGAACTTCAAGCACGGTGAATCGCCGACGGTCCACATCGTCATCGGGTCGCTGTTCGCGGCCATCATCGGGTCGATCTCGTTCTGGGGATCGCTGATCGCGTTCCTCAAGCTGCAGGAGACCCTGCCCGGCTCGCCCATCACCATCGGCAAGTTGCAGCAGCCGCTCAATGCTCTGCTGCTGGTCGGTGCTGTGGGCGCCGCCGTGGTCATCGGCATCAACGCCACTCCGGGCGGCGGGGTGTCGCAGTGGTGGATCGTAGCGGTTCTCGTACTCGCCGGAATTCTCGGTCTGACGGTCGTGCTGCCCATCGGCGGTGCGGACATGCCGGTCGTCATCTCGCTGCTCAACGCTCTGACCGGTCTGTCTGCGGCGGCCGCAGGCCTGGCGCTCAACAACACTGCGATGATCGTCGCCGGCATGATCGTCGGCGCGTCCGGCACGATCCTGACCAACCTGATGGCCAAGGCCATGAACCGTTCCATTCCGGCGATCGTCGCCGGTGGATTCGGCGGGGGCGACGCTGCTGCAGGTCCTGCGGGTGCAGGCGGCGGAACGGCGAAGGCCACCTCCGCAGCTGACGCTGCCATCCAGATGGCGTACGCCAACCAGGTCATCGTCGTTCCCGGATACGGCCTCGCCGTTGCGCAGGCGCAGCACGCGGTCAAGGACATGGCCAAGCTGCTGGAGTCGAAGGGCGTCGAGGTCAAGTACGCCATTCACCCCGTCGCCGGTCGCATGCCCGGGCACATGAACGTGCTCCTTGCCG
Organism: Rhodococcus sp. IEGM 1372; assembly: GCF_030056835.1. Lineage (NCBI taxonomy): Bacteria > Bacillati > Actinomycetota > Actinomycetes > Mycobacteriales > Nocardiaceae > Rhodococcus > Rhodococcus sp. IEGM 1372. The sequence goes on from NZ_JASHKS010000018.1 coordinate 27,993, forward strand.
AAGCCGACGTCGCGTACGACGCGATGAAGGAGATGGACGACATCAACGACGAGTTCGCCCGTACCGACGTCACGTTGGTCATCGGCGCGAACGACGTGACCAATCCGGCGGCGCGCAACGATCCGTCGAGCCCGATTCACGGGATGCCGATCCTGAACGTCGATCAGTCGAAGTCGGTCATCGTTCTCAAGCGGTCGATGTCGTCCGGATTCGCAGGCATCGAGAACCCGTTGTTCTTCGCCGAGGGCACCTCGATGCTGTTCGGCGACGCGAAGAAATCGGTTTCGGAGGTGACCGAGGAGCTCAAGGCTCTCTAGTCACGGGCAGTCAGCAGTACCGATGGGGCGCTCCGGTTGTTTTTCACCGGGAGCGCCCCGTCTTGCGTCGAACGGCCAGAGCGGCCGTATCGATCGGATTGCGGGCTTCCCGGGCAGCTGCATCGGGCGAGAAGAGCATGACGATCGAGCACGCCGGCCACCACACGAACACGATGGATGCGGCGCTCACGATGCCGGTGACGGACGCGGATCCGACGACCAGGGCGGCCGCCGCCACTGCGAGTGTTGCGACGGTTCCCAGACCGAGGATCACGGGCCGCCACGCCGCGGACGCCACCATGGATGCAGCTCCGAGCAGCGAGGCCACGGCGACGAGTTGACCGCTCGGAAGGTCTGCGGACGGCATCGACGCTCCCATGATCTCGCGAGCGATCGCACTGGTCACGACGGCACCGACGGTGCAGGCGATCACCACCCCGATTCCGTACGGCAGCTTGCGTATCAGCGCCACGACGGCGAGCGCGGCTACGGCGATCAACACCGCGGTCACATCGATCGCATCGAGTAGATGAGCGGCCAGTGCCGCGGCCGGGGTCGATTCCCAGGTGGTCGTGGTTGCGATGTGCGGTGCCCACATCAGGAAGATCAGCAGCAGGACCGCAGAGGCGCCTGACACGGCCGAGCGCGCGATGACGGCTCGCCTGCGTCTGCGGCTCGAGGTGCTGGACGGCAGCGCAGTCGTCTCTGCGTCGGTCGACGCGCGAATCGGTCCGGAGTCCAGGCTCGGTGGTGGCATGGGTGCCACGGTGCCAGAACCTGCTGAACGGAGGATGTGAGGAACTTGGGAACGGGCTGATCATTGCTCTGGTAACGATTCGATCACACCGGGTCGCGTGTGCGGAACCATGAATCGTCGAGGAGCAGAGCCCGCCTCGTCAAATTCTCGAAGTTTGTTTCAGCGTCAAATGCAGGTGCACGAGCATGTTTTCATGTGTCCGAACAATCCTCTGACCTGCAACGGAGCGGAGTGGATTCGATTCGGTGGTGCTCATGTCCGAGTGCCGAGCAGCACCCCGGGTCGGCCCTCGGCCCTCTCAGCTGGGCGTTTGTACTCGCATTGTTCCCCGTCACAGCAGTTCGTAAAGCGAACTATGACTTCGTTGCAAAGCGTTGATCGGATGGGTAAATCTGTGTGACGATACTCACATAGTCCAGTTCACCCTGGGCGAGACCCACCGGAAGGGCGTAGTTTCAGCCGCATCGGAAACCCGCATTCGACCGTTACAGCCCAAACGATAACGATCTGGAAACGGACCGTGCTACCCGTCGTAACCCGTCGGCACGGGGTATTCGACAACTACGGACGCCGGACACTCGAAGGAGAAGAACATGACCGCAATGTCTCAGGGACAGCTCGACATGGTCCGCGCCTTCTTTTGCAACGAGTTCGAGGCGGACTCCCTCGATCGATCCACGGTGCCCGAGCCCACCGCCGAGGCCGTCGCCGAGTGGATCGATGCACTGACCAACAGCGGCCTCTTCGCTCCGACCGAGGTGCGCAACATCTCCTCGGTGTGGGCGGCCGAACCGGAGACGTTGGTCGCAATGCTGATCGGTGAAGTGGACGAAATCGCCGTCAAGCGCGGCGCAGCGGTGCCGGCCGCAGCACCTGCCGCACCGGAGCTGGTCCCCGCGTTCGTGCGCGCCAGCTGACTCGTCCCGAGCCCGGAGTCTTTCGCACCAGGGCAGGTTCCGCTTCGCTACTATCGGTCGAATTCCGATGACGGCAGTCGACAACGGTGTCGCGCGGCGAAGTGAGGGTTCTGTATGGGCGCAGTGGGACTGGACGAAGACGCAGTATCGACCTGGATCGCAGGATTGGGGATAGGCGCAACCTCGCCCCTCACCTTTCAGCGGATCGGCAACGGTCAGTCCAATCTCACCTACGCCGTCCGCGACGCCGGTGGCAGTAACTGGGTGCTTCGACGTCCACCACTGGGGCATCTGCTGGCCTCCGCACACGATGTCGTGCGCGAACATCGAATTCTGTCCGGCCTGCAGAACACGGCGGTGCCGGTTCCGAAGATGATTGCGATCACCGAGGATCCTTCGGTGTCCGAGGTCCCGCTCGTGCTGATGAGTTTCGTCGACGGGATCGTCGTCGACTCGGTGGCGGCAGCCGAGCAACTCGACCCCGATCACCGACGCCGCATCGGACTCGGCCTCACGGTGGCGCTGTCCGACATCCACCGCGTCGATCTCGACTCCGCGGGTCTGGCAGATCTGGCCAGTCACAAACCGTACGCCGCTCGCCAACTCGCCCGGTGGACGAAGCAGTGGCAATCCTCGCGCACTCGCGACGTACCCGGTATCGATTCGCTGGCAACTCGATTGGCAGCGGGGATTCCTCCGCAGCACGAGGTGACCCTGGTGCACGGCGACTTCCACCTCAGCAACGTCATCACGGCCCGCGAAGACGGCCGTGTCGCGGCGGTCGTCGACTGGGAGCTGTGCACACTCGGAGATCCGTTGGCGGACCTCGGCGGTCTGCTGGCCTACTGGCCGCAAGCCGACGACGGGGTCGCCGGTCCGTTCATGGCGTCGACTCTGCCGGGCTTTCCCACCAGGGCCGAGCTTGTCGAGTCGTATGCGCAGCACACCGGGCGCGACGTCTCCGACGTCGGATTCTGGCAGGTGTTGGCGCTGTGGAAGCTCTCGATCATCGCCGAAGGCGTCATGCGGCGGATGGAAGCCGACTCGCGAAACCGGGCCGTGGCAGGCGGGCCGACCACGACGCTCATCGACGACATCGTCACCAGGGCACTGCGTACGGCCGACGAGATCGGCCTCTAGTCGGTCAGCTCGACGCGGTCCCGATCACCAAAGTGCGCGCTGCGCTCTCGATTTCGGGCGGAATCGCCACCGGCTTACGGGTGACCCCATCGACGTACACGTGTACGAATCGACCCCTCGCCGCCAGCTCCAACGCATCGTCGCCGGCCTCGCGGAACAACCCGAGCGAGTACACGATGCTACGGGTGCCCAGCTTCTCGACGGCCAAGCCCACCTGAAGGCGATCCGGGAAGCTCAACTCGGACAGGTAACGGCACGAGGTTTCGGCGACGACACCGATCGCCGGCAGCGTCCGGATATCGAGTCCCGTCGTCTCCATCAACCAACCGTTGACGGCGGTATCGAAATACGCGTAGTAGGTGACGTTGTTGACGTGGCCGTAGTGGTCGTTGTCGTCCCATCGCGTCGTCACGGGCCACAGAGCCGGAAAGTCCGATGCGTGCGACAACTCCGGCCCTGGGTTCACCTGATCGGTCATGAACGTGACCCTAACCAGTGGCGTCGGGAGCGGGCGTCGCCGGGGACCGACGACGCAGGATCGCACGGACCACCAGCCCGACCACCAGTGCCCAGAATGCGGAGCCGATTCCTGCGAACGTCAGGCCGGAAGCGGCGACGAGGAACGTCAGAACGGTCGCCTCCCTGTCCGATGCATGTTCGAGTGCACCGAACAACGACGCCGCGAGAGTTGCCAACAAGGCAAGTCCGGCAACGGTTTCGACCACGCCTGCAGGCGCTGCGGCAACCAGGGTTGCCAGTGCCGCGGACAGCAGCGCCAACACCAGATACGAGGAGCCCGCGGAGAAAGCCGCGACCCAACGCCGCTTCGGGTCCGGATGGGCACCGGGATTCGCCGCGAGCGCAGCGCTGATCGCGGCGAGGTTGATCGTGTGCCCACCCGCGAAAGCCCCGAGGACGGTTCCGGTTCCGGTGACGGTCATCGACGCACGCCAAGGAATTCGGTAGCCGAACGACGCCATGACGGTGGTGCCCGGGATGTTCTGCGACGCCATGGTGACGATGTACAGCGGCACCGCGATACCGACGGTCGCCTGCCACGTCCAGTGCGGAATCGTCCAGTCGATCCGAGGAATCAGATCGGACGCCGCGATGGGTGTGCCGCCGCCGATCAAGTCCGCTGCGATGACTGCAGCCGCCGCGAGGAACGCAGCGGGAACCGCCCATCGCGCGTTGAATCGAAGTACCAGGAGCCAGACGAGTACCACCGGAGCTATCCGGGCGGGTGAGTCGGCAAATGCAACGACCGGTGCCGCGCACAGCGGTAGCAGCACTCCGGCCAACATCGCCTGAGCGAGTGGTATCGGGATCTTCGAGACCGCGGCGCCGAGTCGTGGCCACAGGCCGGTCAGGACGATCAGCACCCCAACAGTGACGAACGAACCCACTGCGGCGGGCCACCCTCCGACCACCATGCCGGTTCCGGCGAGCAGCGCAGCGCCCGGCGTCGACCACGCCAGCGTGATGGGCTGTCTGTATCTGCGCGCGAGCCACATCATGCCCACGGCCTGGGTGACACACAGCGCCAGCAATCCGGAGGCCGCCTCGGTCGGACTGGCCCCTACCGCCCGCAGGCCCGTCAGCACGACGGCGAACGAGCTGGTGAAGCCGACCAGTGATGCCACGATTCCCGCGCTGACGGGGGTCGAGAGCGGCGTCGGTCTGTCGGCGGCGTCGGCAGTGGTCACGACTGACGATGATGCACTGTGGGCCGTCGCCTGTCGCGTCGTTTCCCGTCGAGCCGGGTCGGCGCTCCGAGTCGGTGGCCGAACGCTGTCGGGGCACGGTCGACGTGACGTAGTCTTTGGGTTGGACCGGACCAGTCCGTACCGCTGGGTCGGCGAGTGACGGAAAGGCCGGCGCAGTGGTGATGCCCGTACATCTGAGGGACAGTCAGGTTCCGAAGCACGAACAGCTTCGCGCGATTCTGTTGCACCGCTGCACCAAGGAGTTGCAACCCGGCGATCTCATGCCCAGCGAGCGAAAACTGATGGAGGACTACGGCGTCAGCCGCATCACCGTCCGCGAGGCCATCGGCCAGCTCGTCAACGACGGACACCTGGTTCGGGTGCGTGGCAAGGGCACGTTCGTGGCCAGTCGCACCGTGCAGTCTCGTTTGCACCTGGCGTCGTTCTCGGAGGAGATGCGCGCGCAAGGATTGACGCCTACCACGGTGGTGCTGTTCGCACGGCTCGAAAGCCCTTCGGCGGCAACGACTCGTGCACTCGGCCTGGCCGACGGAGAACAGACCTACCACGTCAAGCGTCTACGACTGGCCGACGCTGAACCGGTCAGCGTCGACGACGCGTGGTACCGGGCTTCCCTGCTCCCCGGCCTCATCGAGCACGACCTGAGCAAATCGGTGTACGAGGCCGTGCAGATCCATTACGGATTGACCATCGACCGGGCTGAGCAGACCGTCAAAGCCACTGCGGCCGACAGCGATACCGCCACTCTGCTCGGCACCAAGCGCGGCACCCCCGTGCTGTATTTCGACCGCGTCTCCTTCAGCGGCGACGAGCCGCTCGAACACACCGAGAGCTGGTACCGCTGCGATCGGTATCAACTGTCGATGGAAGTCGAAGGCGGGCGACGCACCCCGCAGCGTCGGTGAGATCAGGGCAGCTCGAACAGAAGATCGCCCACTGCCACGGTGTTGTCGATGCTCGCACTCGTGACCGAATCCGGCTTCGAGTCCATCAGTACCACCGGAACGACATCCGAGTAGCCTGCCGCCGCGATCGCTGCGGGATCGTAGGTGACGACGAGGTCGCCGGCCTGGATTCGATCACCCTCTGCTGCAACGAGTTCGAAGCCCGCGCCCTTCATCTTCACGGTGTCGATGCCGATGTGCACCAACACGCCCGCCTTGTCCTCGGTGAAGACGACGAACGCGTGCGGATGGAGTTTGAGGATCGTGCCCGCGACCGGTGAACGAACCTCGACGGCCCCGTCGCTCGGAGCCGGGCGTAGCGCGACACCGGAGCCGACCATCTGCGCCGAGAACACCGGGTCCGGCACATCGGCGAGCGAGATGACCTGCCCGGCAACCGGGCTGAGGATCGCCCGTGCGCTCACAGGATGTCGCCGATGTCTTCTGCGAGCGTGTCCGCTTCGGGGCCGACGATGACCTGAACGGCGGTTCCCTTGTGAAATACGCCGTGGGCACCTGCCGCCTTGAGCGCCGCCTCGTTCACCAACGACCCGTCCTTCACCTCGGTGCGCAGCCGAGTGATGCACGCTTCGATCTCGACGATGTTGTCGGCACCGCCGAGGCCTTCGACGATCGCGTCCGCTTTGGACATGTGGATTCTCGCTTTCTGTCGGCTTGTATCTGTCGGGTGGATCACACGGCCGGGTTGACACGAGCCTGCCACCTGGCCAAACTACAACTGGTAATGACCGGACAGTACCCCTGATGGCATCCGGTCACAACAGCGAAATCGCCCTCGAAGGACCAGCCTCGAAGAGAAGGTCGCCATGACCCCGAAGAAGACGGACTCGATCGATACCGAGCCGAAGAAGGAATCACGATCATTGGCCGGGCTGCAGCGGTTCGGTCGCAGCCTCATGCTGCCGATCGCTGTTCTGCCTGCCGCCGGAATTCTCCTGCGGCTCGGTCAGGACGACCTGCTGGGGAGATTCAGCGCACTGGAGACCACTGCTGCGGTCATCTCCGCCGCCGGTCAGTCGGTTTTCACCTGGCTTCCCCTCATCTTCGCGGTCGGTATCGCCATCGGCTGGGCCAAGAAGTCCGATGGTTCGACCGCGCTCGCAGCGGTGGTCGGCTACATGGTGATGAACGGCGTCTTCACGGCAATGTCGCCGGTCGTGCTCGACGGAGAGGTCGATGCCAACGGTGACCCGGCCGTGATCGACTACGGCGTGTTGGCAGGAATCGTCATCGGACTGCTCTCGGCAATTCTCTGGCAGCGTTTCTATCGCCAGAAGCTGCCGGACTATCTCGGCTTCTTCAGCGGCCGTCGTCTGGTGCCGATCATGACGGCGATCACCGGACTCGTCGTCGCCGTGATCATGTCGTTCGTGTACCCACTCTTCTACAGCGCTCTCCAATGGGTGGGCAACACCGTCGCCGACCACAGCGTGGTGGGCAGCGGAATCTACGGCTTCGCCAACCGCATGCTCATTCCCACCGGGCTGCACCACATTCTGAACTCCGTCGTCTGGTTCCTGGTGGGGGACTACCAGGATGCAAGCGGTCAATTGGTCCGCGGCGATCTGAACCGGTTCTTCGCCGGCGACCCGTCCGCCGGAGTGTTCATGACCGGATTCTTCCCGATCATGATGTTCGCCCTCCCCGCTGCGGCATTCGCGATCTACCGCAACGCCAAGCCGTCGCAGAAGAAGATCGTCGGCGGAATCATGTTGTCCACCGGCCTGACTGCCTTCGTCACCGGAATCACCGAGCCGCTCGAATACTCGTTCATGTTCGTGGCCTGGCCGCTCTACATCATCCACGCAGTGTTGACCGGAACCTCGATGGCGTTGACCAATGCCCTCGGAATCCACGACGGCTTCTTCTTCTCCGCCGGTGGCATCGACTACCTGCTGAACTACGGAATCGCCACCAAGGCATGGCTGCTCATTCCGATCGGCCTGGTGTACGCGGTGATCTACTACTTCCTGTTCAGCTTCGTCATCAAGAAGTGGAACCTGCGCACCCCCGGACGTGAGGACGACGCCGTGCTCGAACCCGATCGAGCATGACCGCATCCACTGCGACGACGCACCGCGGACGGGTCGTCACGCGCGACCGAGTGATCGAGGACGGCGTCGTCGCATCGACGGGAGACCGGATCTCGTGGGTCGGGCCGACATCGGCGTGGCCCGGTGCGGCCGTACCGCAAACGAATTCGACGATCCTCCCCGGGTTGGTCGATCTGCACTGCCACGGTGGAGCTGGGGCGTCGTTTCCGGATTCACCGGCCGTCGATCTCATGACGGCGGTACGGCATCACCGCTCTCGCGGGACCACGACGATGCTCGCGTCACTGGTGTCGGCACCGCCGGATCGGCTGATCGCGCAGACGTCGCTGTTGGCCGATCTGTACGAATCCGGTGACATCGCAGGCGTCCACCTCGAGGGGCCGTTTCTCGCCGTCGCACGCTGCGGCGCACAGGATCCGGCCTCGCTGCGCAGCGGAGATCCCGGACTGCTCCGCGACCTACTGGACGCGGGCCGCGGCGCGGTGCGGTCGATGACCCTGGCACCCGAGATCGACGGGTTCGCGGTCATCGCAAAGATGTTGCGGGAGAACGGAATACTGCCGAGCATCGGGCACACGGACGCCGACGCGCTCACCACCCGACGCGGTATCGAGTCGTTGGGGAACGGCCCCATGACTGCAACGCACCTGTTCAACGGAATGCCGACCTGGCATCATCGGTCGCCGGGCCCGGTGAGCGAGTGCCTGGCGGCCGCGGCACGCAGCGTGATGGTGCTCGAATTGATCGGTGACGGAGTGCATCTCGCCGACGAGACCGTGCGTGCGGTGTTCGATCTCGTCGGCGGCGCACGGATCGCGCTGGTGTCCGACGCGATGGCCGCAGCCGGCATGCCGGACGGTCGCTATCGACTCGGACCACTGGATGTGACCGTCCGCCACGCGGTTGCACGGTTGTCCCGCGACGCAGACAACGAGACCGCTCCGATTGCGGGCGGAACCGCTACCGTGCTGGACCTGGTGCGCCGAGCCGTGCTGGACGCCGGCGTGCCCCTGGTCGAGGCCGTGCGGGCTGCATCGTCGACTCCGGCGGCCTCGATCGGCCTCGACTCCGAGATCGGTTGCCTCGAACAGGGCATGAGAGCTGACGTCCTGGTGGTCGACGCGGCGTTCGAGCCACTGCAGGTGATCAGAGGCGGAACTGCAATCGGAGAGGACAGCTAGATGGAGGTAGTGATCCTAGAGGGGGTCGACGCAGTGGATCGAACGGCCGCCGACATCGTCGAACGAGTAGTACGAGTCGGCTCCAGTCCTGTATTGGGCCTGGCAACCGGGTCGACCCCGGTGGGCACGTATCGCGAATTGGCGCGGCGGCATCGGGAGGACGGCCTGTCGTTCGCGCACTGTCGCGCCTTCCTCCTCGACGAGTACATCGGACTGGCGAAAGCCGCTGAGCAGTCGTACTTCTCGTTCATTCGAGACAACTTCGTCGACCACGTCGACCTGGACGACGCCGCGGTCTTCTCGCCCGACGGCGAAGCGGACGACATAGCGGCAGAGGCGCAGCGGTACGACGCCGCGATCGCGGCCGCAGGTGGCGTCGATGTCCAGATCCTCGGAATCGGCACCGACGGGCACATCGGCTTCAACGAGCCCGGATCTTCACTGAAATCACGGACGCGGGTGAAGACGCTGACCGAACAGACGCGCGTCGACAATGCCCGGTTCTTCGATTCTCCCGAGGACGTACCGCATCACGTACTGACGCAGGGGCTGGGCACCATCGACGAGGCGCGCCACCTCGTGTTGATCGCAACGGGGGAGTCGAAAGCGGACGCGGTGGCGGCGGCCGTCGAGGGACCGCTGTCGGCGTACTGTCCGGCGTCGGCCATTCAATGGCACCCGCACGCAACGGTGCTGTTGGACGAGGCCGCGGCGTCGTCGCTCGCACTCGCGGAGTACTACCGGTACGCCTACGCCAACAAGCCCCGGTGGCAGCACCTGTGAGTCACCTGCGCGAGAACTCCGATGCGCGCGCGATCTGTTCGTCCGACGGCCGGACTCCGGTGTAGAGGACGAACTGTTCTGCTGCCTGCAGGGCGATGACCTGAGCGCCGGTGATCACGGGTTTGTCGGCGGCCCGAGCGGCGACGATCAGCGGCGTCTCCGACGGCATGGCGACGACGTCGAACACGGCTTTCGCCGCGTCGATCTGCTCGTCGGTGAACGGTGCCGAATCAGCGTCCGGTCCACCGGCCATACCCACCGGGGTCACGTTCACCAGCAGGTCTGCGCCCACCGCTTCGGCGGACCAGTCGTAGTCGTAGGTCTCGGCGACGGCAGGGCCGGTGTTCGAGTTGCGGGCGACGACGGTACCCCGGGTGTAACCCGAATCCCGCAGCGCGGCAACGACAGCTTTCGCCATACCGCCGCTGCCGGTGACCGCCACCGAGTAATCGTTGGAGAAGCCACTCGCGCCGAGTAGGCTCGCGACGGCCTGGTAGTCGGTGTTGTATGCGTGCAGGACGCCGTTCTCGTTGACGATCGTGTTGACGGATTCGATCGCGCTGGCGGACTCGTGCATCACGTCGACCAATTCGATGACATCTTCCTTGAACGGCATGGAGACGGCGCAGCCTCGAATGCCCAGCGCGCGAACGCCTCCCACCGCTGCGGCGAGGTCGGTGGTGGTGAACGCCTTGTAGACGAAGTTCAGGTCCAACTCGTCGTAGAGATAGTTGTGAAAGCGTGTTCCGATGTTGCTCGGTCGGCCGGACAGGGACATGCAGAGCTGTGTCTCACGGTCGAGGAAGCTGCGCGCGTGTACTGGTGCCATCGCTGAGACTTTACGCCGCGCACGTAGAGGCGACCGAAGCGAGAACACCCTGATCGGCCTGGGTGATCGGCAACTCGTACTGGGCGGCGACCGACAGGTATTTGCCCGCGTAGAAGCAGTGGTAGGCCTCGTTCGGCGGTAACCATTGCGAGGGTGTCTTGTCGCTCTTGCTCTGATTGTCGGCTCCATTGACCGCGAGCAGATTGAACGCCACGTCGTTGGCGAACCGAATTCGCTTGTCGGGCAACCACGTGTTCGCGCCCATGTCCCACGCCGCGGACAGGGGGTAGACGTGATCGATCTGAATCTTTCCGGCATCGGCCTTGGTGAACTGCATCGGCTCACCGGAGTACGGATCTGCGAGCGAACCCGACAGCACGACGCAGTCGCGGGTGCCGGCGCGGAATTCGACTTCCGTCATCGACAGCGCCAGGACGTTGTCGCGGGTACCGCAGCCGTCGTGACCACCCGGCCCGTCGTAGTCGTCCGTCCACGCCGGGCCGAACACACACCCTTCGCCGCTCTTGCATCCGCGCTCGTAGCCGAGGGCGTCGGGCCTGGCGGCGACCACGCGAACCTGCGCGAGCAATTGCTCGACCTGAGTGCGAGTGGGACTACCCGGAGCGGGTTCGGCGGGGGAGAAACCGGGGATGACGGGCCGGTCGCACGAGCCGAACACAGCCATCACGGCCGCAGCGATCACCAGCAGTACCGTCACCCACAGCTTTCTCACGCACGCCCCATCGTCGATCTCGGTCCTCGGTTGTCGTTCCTTGCGTCAGCAGTGTGCCGGAAGACACCGACAGTTCTCCGCTCACGCCAACCCGGCATCAGCGAACCTCGACCACGACCTTGCCGAGCACGTGCCCGTCCTCTACCAAAGCGAGAGCCTCACCCGCACGCTCGAGCGGGAACACATGGCCGATACGCGGACGAATGATGCCCGACGCGGTCAGGTCCGCCAGCCGCGCGAATGCCGCGGTGGTGCGATTGCGATCGACACCGGAACCACCCCACTGCGCCGCGAGCACCGGGTCGGCAACGCTGACGATCGGTATCCCCGCCGTCACAGCGGTCGCCGCGGCGCGCAAGCTCTCGCCCCCGACGAGATCGACGACGCCGTTCACCGGTCGCGACAACGAGTCGACGAAACCGGGTTCGGATGCGAGAAATTCGGCCCCGAGGCTCTCGATCCACTCCAGCTTGCCAGCACTAGCGACTGCGAGAACGTCGATACCGTCGGCTCGCGCGAGTTGCAGAACGGTCGAACCGACGCCGCCGCCCGCGCCGAGCACCAGGATGGAATCACCCGCGCCCACGGCGAGCCGCGCCAGCGCGTCGTATGCGGTCCCGGCGGCCACCGGCAGAGTGGCTGCGGCCGCCCAGGACACGGATTCGGGCTTGTGGGCTGTGCTCGACGCGTTGAGCACGGTGTACTGCGCATAGCCTCCGTATCCCGACGCGGTGGCTCCGAACACGTGGTCGCCCACCGAGAAGTCGGCCACACCGGCACCGGCCGACACGACCGTGCCCGATACTTCCCGGCCGAGAACCGCAGGCAGGGTGATCGGCACGGTGTCCTTGCGATTGCCCGCCCGCACCTTCCAATCCGCGGGATTGACGCCGGCGGCGTGGACCGCGACGAGAATCTGGCCAGGTCCCGGCTCGGCGACGGGTAGGTCCAGAAGGTATTCGGTGTCGGGCCCGCCGTATTCACTGAAGCCGTACGCGATCATGTACATACTGTGCCTCACTCAGCGACTCACTCGAAGCGCCTCACCTGAAGTCTGTCGGTGCTTGCTGATTGGATGGACCGATGCTGCACGGTCTCTGGTCTCCCGGTGCTGGGCTGATGCTGTGGGACGACGAGATCACCACTGGCGACGAGCCCGACTTGCCGCCGACCCACGCGCACGTGCTCACCAGAACGTTTCGGCACCGTGCTGCGGTGTGGTTTCCGGCACCCGGGCGCACTGCCACCGCGCAGGCCCCGGTACAGGTTCCGGCCATCGCACTGGCTCCGCACGACGGCGCCGATCTGCTGTTGCGGACGCCGCCGGACCACGCGGCGATCTCCGGTGACCTCCGCTACCTGGCGCATGTCGCCCGCGGAATCGAACGTTGGGTCCGCGGCGGTCGCGTCGTTCCGGCCCTGAAGTTGATGGACGGGCAGTGGTGGCCACGGTGGCGTCTGGTCGGGGGCGAACGTCAACGTGCCTGGCTCAGCGAACTCGCCGTCGCAATGCCGTCGGTGCAGCGCGCAGGTGAGCGGCCCAAGAAGATCCTCGACGACATGGTGGAGGAGCTCACCGATCCGATCGTCAGATCGGTTCTGGGTAGACCCGACTCGGAGCATCCACTGTTGTCGGCTCTGGTTCGCGACGACCCGTATGCCGATGGCACTCAACAGATGTCGACGTTGCTCGAGAAGTGGCGCGGAAGCCTCACCGTCGACGAACCCTCACTGGTGCTCCGGCTGCTCGAACCCGATGACGACGACGCCGTCGACAGTTCCTCCGAGGAAGCGGTGGACTCGTACTGGACGCTGCAGGTGTGTCTGCGCGCGGACGGCGAAGCGCCGCGACCGGTTCCGATGAGCCGCAAGGTCGATGCCACGCTGCTCTCCATCGCTGTCCGCAAGCTCGGTGAGGCCGTGGCGGCGTACCCGAGACTGCGCGATCTGCCGTCGCAGGAAGGCACCCTGGATCTGTTGCTTCCGACGTCGGTGGTCATCGATCTCGTCGAACACGGTGCGACGGCACTGCAGGCCACCGGAACCACGGTTCTGCTTCCCCGGGCGTGGACGAGGCTCGATCCGTCGATGAGATTGCGCGTCGATTCACCGGCGGTGACGAAAGCGGCAGCCGATCGGGCGGTCGGCATGGACGAACTGGTGTCCTACGACTGGCAACTCCAACTCGGCGACATGGTGCTCACCGAGGCGGAGATGAACAGGCTCGCCGTCTCGAAGGGCGATCTCGTGCGGCTCCGCGGTCAGTGGGTGCTCGCGGACGGCGGTCAGCTCGCGCGAGCCGCCAAGTACGTCGCCGAGCATCACGGTGACGGGACTGCGCTCAGCACGCTGATGCGCGAGATGACGTTGGCCGATCCGCCACCTGCTCCGGTCCAGGACATCCGCGCCACCGGCTGGGCGGCAACGTTGCTCGAACCCGGGGCGGTTCCGGAAACCATCCCGGTGCCCGACGGTGTGAACGCGACTCTGCGGCCCTACCAGCAACGCGGACTCGACTGGCTCGCGTTCATGAGCCGGCTCGGTCTCGGTGCCGTGCTCGCCGACGACATGGGACTGGGCAAGACTCTGCAGGTGCTCACGCTGCTCGCGCACGAGAAGAGTTCGACGCCGACGCTGCTGGTGGCACCGATGTCGGTGGTCGGAAACTGGCAGCGTGAGGCGGCGAAATTCACTCCGGCACTGCGGGTTCTGGTACACCACGGTCCGACGCGACTACGCGACGAGGAGCTCGATCGGGCGATCGCCGAGCACGATCTGATCGTCACCACGTACGCGCTGATGGCCAAGGATCGCGCGCAGCTGGCGGAGCAGACGTGGCGTCGTGTGGTCCTCGACGAGGCGCAACACATCAAGAACTCGGGCACCGTGCAGGCCAAGGCGGCGCTCGCGATCCCCGCGGATCACAAGCTGGCGCTCACCGGAACGCCGGTCGAGAATCGTCTCGACGAGCTGAGGTCCATTCTCGACTTCGCCAATCCGGGCATGCTCGGTAGGCCGTCGGATTTCCGCAAGCGATTCTCGGTTCCGATCGAGCGCGAGAACGACGAGAACGCGGTTTCCCGTCTGCGCGCCATCACGTCGCCGTTCATTCTGCGCCGTGTCAAGACCGATCCGACGGTCATCTCGGATCTGCCCGAGAAGAACGAGATGACCGTGCGCGCCAACCTCACGGCCGAGCAGGCTGCGCTGTACAAGGCGGTCGTCGACGAGATGATGGCGCAGATCGCCGACGCGAAGGGCATGAAGCGCAAGGGCGCGGTGCTGTCCGCGCTGACTCGCCTCAAACAGGTGTGCAATCACCCTGCCCATTTCCTGTCCGACGGCTCGCCGGTGCTCAAGAGGGGGCAGCATCGTTCCGGCAAGATCGGCTTGGTCGAGGACATGCTCGACTCGATTCTCGGCGACAACGAGAAAGCGTTGTTGTTCACACAGTTTCGGGAGTTCGGTGAGCTCGTGGCACCCTACTTCGCCGAACGGTTCGGCACCGAGGTGCCGTTCCTCCACGGCGGGGTGAGCAAGGCCAAGCGCGACGAGATGGTGGAGAAGTTCCAGAGCGACGACGGTCCGCCGATCATGATGCTCTCGCTCAAGGCCGGCGGCACCGGGTTGAACCTCACGGCCGCCAACCATGTTGTTCATCTCGATCGTTGGTGGAATCCGGCGGTGGAGAATCAAGCGACGGACCGGGCCTTCCGCATCGGGCAGCGTAAGAACGTCGAGGTGCGCAAACTGCTGTGCGTGGGCACCGTGGAGGAACGGATCGACTCGATGCTGGTCTCCAAGCAGGACCTGGCGAATCTGGCGGTCGGCACCGGCGAGAACTGGGTGACCGAGATGGACACCGCGGAGCTGCAGGAGCTGTTCCGCCTCAGTGAGGATGCGGTGGGGGAGTGATGGTCGACTTCTCGCAGTACGGCAAGCGTCGAAAAGCCAAGGGCGGCATCGAGTCCAGAAACAAGCGCGGCGCCTTCGGGCAGACGTGGTGGGGCAGGCATTTCGTGGCGGCCATGGAAGACCTCGCGGATCCGGGCCGGATCGCTCGGGGTAGAACGTATGCGCGCCAGGGGCAGGTGCTCACTCTCGGGGTCGAGCGCGGGCAGATATACGGCGAGGTGCAGGGCAGTCAGCTCGAGCCGTTCTCGGCCTCGGTCACCGTGGATCCACTGACGAAGGGTGAGGTTGCCGCGCTCGTCGATCGGGTGCGATCGAATCCTGGGATGCTGGCCGAGTTGGCCTCCAACGCGATCCCGCAGGCGCTGGCGTCGGTGTTGCTGCCGCACGACAAGGGGCAGCTCGATTTCGACTGCACGTGCCCCGACGACGGGTGGCCCTGCAAACACGCGGCGGCTCTGATGTACATCGCCGCCGAGCACATCGACGCATCCGCCGCCACCATCCTGACGCTGCGTGGAGTCGATCTCGATCAACTGATCGAGGGCGTCGGCGACGGGGACGACGAGTTCGACCCCGATGACTGGTTCGGCGATCGCGCGTCGTTCCCCGAACTTCCTCAGGTGTCGTTCGCTCCCGCGTTGGACGATCTCGATCCGTTGATCCTGCGTCGAATCTTCCGCGCCGACGGCTCCTCCGAGGCCGAGGTCAGTCGCGCCGGTGCCGATCTGAGGCAGTTCTACGACCGAATGTGACGACTTCTGGACTTACGTGGACATCCGACTATAGGATGGGCGTACTTCACTTTCCACGCTCGAGGACGGACAAACTCCATGGCTCGCGAACTCACGCACTTCATCGGCGGCAAGCATGTCGCCGGCACCTCCGGAAACTTCGGGGACGTGTTCGACCCCAACACCGGCGAGGTTCAGGCCCGTGTGCCGCTGGCCGACGTATCCGAGGTCGAGGCCGTCATCGCCGATGCCGAACAGGCCCAACGTGAATGGGCCAAGTGGAACCCGCAGCGCCGAGCGCGAGTCCTGATGAAGTTCCTGGCGCTCGTCACTCGCGACACCGAGGAACTGGCCCGCCTGCTGTCCTCCGAGCACGGCAAGACGATTGCCGACGCCAAGGGCGACATTCAACGCGGCGTCGAGGTCGTGGAGTTCGCCGTCGGCGTCCCGCATCTGCTCAAGGGTGAGTACACCGAGGGTGCAGGCGGTGGGATCGACGTGTACTCGATGCGTCAGCCGCTCGGCGTCGTAGCCGGAATCACCCCGTTCAACTTCCCCGCGATGATTCCCCTGTGGAAGGCCGGCCCGGCCATCGCCTGCGGAAACGCATTCATCCTGAAGCCCTCCGAGCGTGACCCGTCCGTCCCGCTCAAGCTCGCCGAGCTCTTCCTCGAAGCAGGACTCCCGCCGGGTGTGTTCAACGTCGTCAACGGTGACAAGACCGCCGTCGACGTACTGCTCACCGACGACCGGGTCAAGGCGATCGGCTTCGTCGGCTCGACTCCCATCGCGCAGTACATCTACGAGACCGCAGCGAAGCACGGCAAGCGTGCACAGTGCTTCGGTGGAGCCAAGAACCACGCCCTGGTGATGCCCGACGCCGATCTCGACGAGGTCGCCGACGCCCTTCTCGGTGCCGCCTACGGTTCCGCGGGCGAGCGTTGCATGGCCATTTCCGTCGCGGTTCCGGTGGGTGAAGAGACCGCGGATGCGCTCGTCGCCAAGCTCACCGAGCGGGTTGCGAAGCTGAAGATCGGTCGCTCCGACGACGAGGACGCGGATTTCGGCCCGCTCGTGGGTAGCGATGCGTTGAAGCGGGTCAACGATTACACCCAGATCGGTGTCGACGAGGGTGCCGAGTTGGTCGTCGACGGGCGCGGTTTCAGCCTCGAAGGCCACGAGGGTGGATTCTTCGCGGGCGCAACACTGTTCGACAAAGTGACGACCGACATGCGGATCTACAAGGAAGAGATCTTCGGACCCGTCCTGATCGTCGTTCGTGCGAAGGACTACGAGGATGCGCTGCGCCTGCCCACCGAGCACGAATACGGCAACGGCGTGTCCATCTTCACCCGTGACGGCGACACTGCTCGCGATTTCTGCTCCCGCGTCCAGGTGGGCATGGTCGGGGTCAACGTGCCGATTCCGGTACCGATCGCGTACCACACGTTCGGCGGTTGGAAGCGTTCGGGATTCGGTGATCTGAACCAGCACGGACCCGATTCGATCCGCTTCTACACCAAGACCAAGACCGTCACCCAGCGCTGGCCGTCGGGCACCAAAGAGGCTGCGGCACAGAATCACTTCGTCATTCCGAACATGGACTGATTCGGCGATGTTCACATTGAACGAGGACGAGCGGGCGATCAACGACACCGCTCGTGAATTCGCCGACGAGTTTCTGGCTCCGAACGCGATCGAATGGGACCAGAGCAAGCATTTCCCCGTGGACGTGCTGCGCAAGGCAGCGGGACTGGGAATGGGCGGCATCTACATTCGCGAGGACGTGGGCGGATCGGGTCTGACCAGAGTCGATTCGGTGCGGATCTTCGAGCAGCTGGCCACCGGTGACCCGTCCATCGCGGCATACATCTCCATTCACAACATGGTCGCCTGGATGATCGACACCTACGGAACCGACGAGCAGAGGCAGCGTTGGCTGCCGGGCCTGTGCACGATGGATCAGTTGGGCAGCTACTGCCTCACCGAGCCAGGCGCGGGATCGGATGCCGCGATGCTCGGCACCAAGGCGGTGCGCGACGGTGACGAATACGTGTTGGACGGCGTCAAGCAATTCATCTCCGGCGCAGGCACTTCCGAGGTGTACGTCGTCATGGCGCGCACCGGTGCACCGGGCCCCCGTGGCATCTCCGCGTTCATCGTGCCGAAGGACTCGGCGGGCCTCTCCTTCGGAGCCAACGAGAAGAAGATGGGGTGGAACGCTCAACCCACCCGGCAGGTCGTTCTCGAAGGAGTCCGCATTCCGGCCGAGAATCTGCTCGGCAACGAGGGCGACGGGTTCCGTATCGCCATGAACGGACTCAACGGCGGACGCATCAACATCGCCGCGTGCTCGATCGGCGGAGCGCAGTCCGCCCTCGACAAGGCCGTTGCGTACCTCGCCGAGCGCAAGGCGTTCGGGGCACGGTTGCTCGATGCACAGGCGCTCCAGTTCCGACTGGCCGATTTCAAGACCGAACTCGAAGCCGCCCGCACGCTGCTGTGGCGGGCCGCGGACGCGTTGCAGAACGACGCTGCGGACAAGGTCGAGATGTGCGCGATGGCGAAGCGTTTCGGAACCGACACCGGTTTCGAGGTCGCCAACGGCGCGTTGCAGCTGCTGGGTGGGTACGGCTACCTCAGCGAGTACGGCGTCGAGAAGATCGTTCGTGACCTTCGAGTGCACCAGATTCTGGAAGGGACCAACGAGATCATGCGAGTGGTTGTGGCGCGTTCGATCGTGGGTGCCGCATGAGCGACGTCATCCTCGAGGTCTCCGGCGGAATCGGTCGGATCACCCTGAACCGCCCCAAAGCGATCAATGCGCTCGATCATGCGATGGTGCGTGAGATCGCGCCGGCGTTGGCGCAGTGGGCAACCGACGACGCTGTCGATGTCGTCCTTCTGACCGGAGCCGGTGAGCGAGGACTGTGCGCAGGCGGAGACATCGTCTCCATCTACCACGACGCCAAGGACGGTGGCAGCGGCAGCAAGGATTTCTGGCGCGAGGAGTACATCCTCAACGCCGCGATCGCTCGATTCCCCAAGCCGTTCGTCGCCATCATGGACGGCATCGTCATGGGCGGAGGCGTCGGGCTGTCGGCACATGCCAACACTCGCATCGTCACCGAGCGATCGAAGATCGCGATGCCCGAGGTCGGAATCGGTTTCGTTCCGGATGTGGGTGGTACGTACCTACTTTCGCGTGCTCCGGGCGAGATCGGCACCCACTTCGCGCTCACCACGGCGCGGATGAATGCCGGCGACGCCATCGCAGTCGGCTTCGCCGATCACTACATCCCGTCCGACAAGCTGGAAGACTTCTACTCGGCACTCGAGACGGTCAGCGTCGGAGAGGCCGTCGCGACGTTCAGCGAGCCGGCACCGGAGTCCACGATTGCCGGTCAGCAGGGATGGATCGACGAGTGCTACGCCGGCGACGACGTCCAGGGCATCGTCGACGCCCTGGCAGCCAGCACGGTGCCGGAGGCGCAGAAGTCCGCGGAGGACATCGCGTCCAAATCGCCTGTGTCGCTGGCCGTGACGCTGAGGTCGCTGCGCCGGGCAGCCACGCTGCCGACGCTGGAGGCAGTGCTCGACGAGGAGTACCGCGTGTCGGTCGCATCCCTGAGCAGTCACGACCTCGTCGAAGGAATTCGAGCACAGGTGGTCGAGAAGGACCGCAACCCGCAATGGCAACCGCGTACGTCGGCCGACGTCACGCCCGAGGACGTCGACCGGTACTTCGCACCTCTCGGGGACGCGGAACTGGGCCTGTCGAACGCACACACAGAAGGTGAGCAGTCATGAGCGAGAAGACGATCGGCTTCATCGGCCTCGGCCACATGGGTGGACCGATGGCCGCCAATCTGGCTGCGGCCGGCTACACGGTGCAAGGCTTCGATCTGGTGCCCGCCGCGCTCGAGCAGGCCACGAAGGACGGCGTCACCGTGGTCGAATCGGCCGTGGCCGCCGTCACCGATGCCGACATCGTCATCACGATGCTGCCCAACGGCACACTGGTACTCGGGTTGTACGCGGACCTGCTGCCTGCCGCCGCGCCGGGCACGTTGTTCATCGACTCCTCGACCATCGACGTCGCCGACGCGCACACCGCGCACAAGCTGGTGCACGAGGCAGGCCACCGCAGTCTGGACGCACCGGTCTCCGGTGGTGTCGGGGGAGCGGCCGCGGGAACGTTGACATTCATGGTGGGCGGATCCGAAGAGGACTTCGCCTCTGCGGCAGCAGTTCTCGACGTGATGGGTCGCAAGGTGGTGCACTGCGGCGCAGCGGGCAACGGCCAGGCCGCCAAGATCTGCAACAACATGATTCTCGGAGTGTCCATGATCGCCATCAGCGAGGCGTTCGTGTTGGGAGAGAAACTCGGCCTGAGCAACCAGGCGTTGTTCGACGTGGCCTCGACTGCATCCGGTCAATGCTGGGCGCTGACGACCAATTGCCCGGTGCCCGGTCCCGTACCGACGAGCCCCGCCAACAACGAGTACAAGCCCGGCTTCGCCGCGGCGCTCATGGACAAGGATCTGGGCCTGGCCGCCAATGCACTGCGCGACAACGGTGTCGAGGGTGTTCTGGGCCTACGGGCGGCCGAGTTGTACGCTCGCTTCAAGGAAACAACCGGGGGCGGCACCGATGTCGACTTCTCCGGCATCATCAACGACATCCGCGAGCGCTCGAACGGAGCAGACCTGTGAGTGACTACGAGACCATTCTGCTCGAACGTCGGGGACGCGTCGGCATCATCGCGCTCAACCGTCCCAAGGCGTTGAACGCACTCAATTCCCAGTTGATGCGCGAGGTCGTCTCGGTGGTCGATGAACTCGACGCGGACTCCGACATCGGTGCAATTCTCATCACCGGTTCCGAACGGGCCTTCGCGGCCGGGGCCGACATCAAGGAGATGCAGCCCAAGTCCTACATGGACGTGTATCTCGACGACTTCTTCGCCGCCTGGGACCGACTGGCATCGGCTCGAACGCCGTTGATCGCGGCGGTGTCCGGTTACGCACTCGGCGGTGGATGCGAACTCGCCATGCTGTGCGACGTTCTGATCGCCTCGGACACCGCGGTATTCGGGCAACCCGAGATCAAGCTGGGCGTCATTCCAGGAATCGGCGGGTCGCAGCGCCTGACGCGTGCAGTGGGCAAGGCCAAGGCCATGGAGATGTGCTTGACCGGTCGCAACATGAAGGTCGAGGAAGCCGAGCGAGCAGGGCTGGTCTCGCGCATCGTGCCGGTCGCGGATCTCCTCGACGACGCCATCGCGACCGCCACCACCATCGCCGAGATGTCGCTCCCGGTCGCCATGATGGCCAAGGAAGCAGTGAACCGATCGTTCGAGTCGAGCCTTCGCGAGGGTGTTCTGTTCGAGCGGCGCGTGTTTCACTCGACCTTCGCCACCGAGGACCAGAAGGAAGGCATGTCGGCCTTCATCGAGAAGAGAACGCCGAACTTCCAGCACCGGTAGGGCCGGCGACCCTACCTGTCGGGGGACAGGAGGGCGGCCCCGCGTGCCGAGACCAACTCCGGCATCGACGGCACCAGCGTCGTCAGGCCGGTTCGCAGCTCGAGAGACCGCGCGATCGAGGTGATGTTCGCGCCGCCGCCCACCACGACGATGGACTGCGGTCTGGCACCGGACAATTCGATGGTCTGCTCCACCAACATGCCCGCGTACCGCACCGGTCCGGCGATCAGATCGTCGAAGTCACGTCGGGTCAGCACATGCCGCGCGGCACCGGATGGATCGGTGGTGCTGACGACGGAGTCGACGCTCAGCTGCTCCTTGATGGACCGGCTGGCGTCGATTCCGATACGAACACCGTTGGACGAAAGTAGCCGCCGAACCGAGTGATCGAGATCGTCGCCGCAGAACGTGGCCGTTCGCCGCGTCATGAGCGTGCGAGTGGACGCCAGGTCGATGACGGTGACAGTGGTTCCGGTGCTTCCGATATCGCACAACACGGTGACGCCGTGATTGGGCACCAGCCCGATGAAACGCAGATAGCGCACCTGCGCAGCGGTTTCCGGAACGAGCGAGGCCGTGCGGGCCGTACCGCTGGTGGCGACCGAACCGGGATCGGTGGCAACCCGATAGGCGATGGCGGAGAACTGAACCGGGAGCGACATCGTCGCGGCGATGGAGTGGATGGCGTCGACGCCGGTGGCGATCGTGGTGGACAGCGACTGACCCGGGGCTCGGCGCACCGTCCTGGACACGATGGGTGTGCGGTGGGGGCTGTCCAGATACGTCAGAATTGCGCGTGCGCCGTGCGCACCCGCCCCGACCCCCAAAACCAGCACCCCGCCCCGCCCTTCAGCAGATCGGCTCCGACCTGTTCCTGGAGCAATTGCACCACGAACGGTACGGGTGTGCCATTGTCTTGTGACGAGTCACGATCGAACTCAGAACGATGTAGTGATCTCGTCACTGTCGAAATCGCCTGCATCCGAACGGAGTTCCGCCAAGATCCGAACGAGCGCCAGTAATTTGTCCCGTGCCAGACCGGGGCGTGCGAATACCAGTGAGTTCAACCGCTCGGTGGCCTCGACTGCCAATGTGCGTCCCTGCTCGGTGATTTCGACCAGTGTGGTGCGCCGATCGCTCGGATGTGGGATGCGTCGAACGTATCCCACGGACTCGAGACGATCGACAGCGTTGGTCACGCTCGTGGGATGCACCTGCAGACGTGCGCTCGCCTTCGCCATCGGCAGAGCCCCGTTCTTGGTGAAGGTCAACAACGTCAGCAGCTCGTATCGCGAAAAGGTCAGTCCCGTCGGCTTCAACGCTTCCTCGACTCGGGCGAGCATGATCTGCTGCGCGCGCATCAACGAGGTCACTGCGGCCATACCGTCGGCGGCGTCGGACCATCCGTGTTTGGTCCACTGGCGGTGTGCCTCTGCAATGGGATCGAGGGGAAGCGGAGACGGTGCTGGCATACCGACCATCCTCCCACGGTGTCCGGTTGCGGCGTCTACCGAATGACGACGCGAGGTACTGCGAGCGGAACCCGATCCGTGATCGCGGCGCGGGCAAGCGAGATCTGCTCGCGGGCTTCGGCTGTGCGGGCGGTATCGGTGTCGCCGGAGGCCAACGCGCGGTCCAGCAAATCCAGTTGAGTCAGTACGGCGTCGACGTTCTCGGAATCGTGTGCCGCACGACCCACTCGCTCGGCGAGGCGAATTCCGGCCTGCACCACCATGGGGCTGCCGGTGCCGTAGATCCGCACCGCATCGAGGGCATGGTCGATCAGTGACGGAACCGCGACGCGGCGGGTGATCACCCGCACGGTGCCGTCGGAGCCGCACCGAGCACGGGAGGGCCTGGGACGCTGGACGACCGCGACCAGTCCGACCGTGAGATCGTCGATGGCGTTGCGTGCCGTGTACGGGTCGTTGACGCCCGTCGACAGGGCACGCACAGCCATTTCGGTCATCTGCTCGACGGCGAAAGCGATGTCGTGCCGCGGTGTTCGACTGGTGCCGATGGTGAACGACCCTCGAACCCGTCCGACCGCGTCGGCTGAGATGTTCGCCGATCGATCGGCCAGAACATCGGCGAGCGGTTCACCGGCAACGACGTGTTCACCGGGCACTCGATGAACATCGATCACGGTGTCGGTGTCGGTGTCGCCAGCGATGTTCAGCACTGCGTCTTCGTCGATGTCGATGATCACCCCGGACTCCTCGGCCAGCACCGTCGTGTAGACGGGCGGCTTGACGATGCCCTCTGCCGACGCCGCATCGGCGGGCTGCTCGGGCGGGTAGAGCGCGTCGACGGACGCCGACAGTTCGTCTCGGACGCGGCCGGACAGCGTCGCCACCTGGATCGACTGTGCGATGTGATGAATGAAGTAGACGAGCACACCCACGTCGACCACCGCGAGTGCGACGGCAACGTTGACGGCGATATCCGGCACGAAGACCGAGCCGTCGGATTCGATCGAGCGAATCGACCGCAGCACCATCAGCGAGTACAGGAACGTGGCACCGAAGATGCCGAGCACCACCTGATTGCCGCGATCGGCCATGAAGTTGCGCACCAGGCGGGGGCCGTACGAGGAACTGGCGGTGGCGAGGACGGAGATGGTGATGGAGAACGACGTCGCAGCCACGCCGAGCATGGACCCGCCGATGGCACCGAGGATGTCTCGGCTGCCACTGGCACCCACGTGGTAGAGCAACGAGCCCGTCAGATCGACCCGGGTATCGAGCAGATAGCGATCGAGACTCACCAGAGCCTGCGCGAGGACGAGTGCGACAACCCCGAGGACAGCGGGAATGAACCAGAACGACTCCCGCAGCTTCGCCATGTGTTCCTTCATGACGCACAGTCTTCCCGTAGGCGTCCGAATCAACCCTCGGTATCGAATCCCGTCGCTCGATCGATGCCGTGTCAGACCAGCAGGGCCGGCTTTCGTGCCACGGTGACCGCCCAGTCCGCGTCGGTGCGCCACGGCCGCAGATCCCACGTCGAGAATCGGTGCTCGAGGACGAAGCCGACCGCCGCCAGATCCTCGTCGAGCATGTCCACGGTGTACTCCCGATCGGTGGCGAATCCGGTGACGAACACTCCGCCTTCGGTCAGGTGTGCCCAGATGCGTTGGAGCGCAGTGCGTTCGGTACCGGGCTTCATGAAGACGAGTACGTTGCCCGCTGCCACGGCCGCGTCGAACGTCCGGCCCAGATCGAGCGTCGTCAGATCGGCGACGTGGACGTCGAGTTCGGGATGCGCTCGCGCGGCCTCGGCCAGAACGGGATCGAGATCCACTGCGGTCACACGATGTCCGCGTCGGGCCAACTCGACACCGAGGCGGCCGGTCCCGCATCCGGCATCGAGAATGCTCGACGCGGGCGAGGCCACCGCGTCGACCATGCGGGCCTCGCCGTGCAGATCCACGCCGCGTTCGGCCAGGCGGTCGAATCGCTCGATGTACCGCGCGGAATCGTCTGCGGAGTTCTCTGCTTGCCAGCGTGTGGTCACCCCGCCAGGGTAGGTCAGGTCAGGGAGTCGAGGGCCGACCGGGCTTCGGCCACGCGGATACGGGCCGCCTCGAGTGCCGCCGCCGTCGACTCCGCCTGTTCGACACTGGCCTCGTGTGCTTCTCGCGCAGCCTGCGCGCGGGCTCCGGCAGCCTTCAGCTCGGTCTCGATTCGCTCGACTTCTTCTGCAGCGCTGCGCAGTTCGGACGCTTTTCGTTCGGTGTCCGCTTGGGCTTCGTCGACTTCGGTTCGCGCGGTATCGAGATCGGATTCGGCCGACTCGAGTTCGGCGAGCAGTCGGTTCCGTTCGGCTTCGTCGGTTTTCTCCCGGTCGTCCTCGACCTCGGGAGAAACCGGGTTGTCATCGTCGGCGTCATCGTCGGGAGAGTCCGGAACGATCGAGAGCAGCGCAGGCCCGAAGCCGCTGTACGTTTCGGCCACCACGGTTCTGCCCGTGCGGACGCGGTCGCGTATCTCGGCGTCGGCCATCGCCGCGCTCAGGGTGTTGGAGACCTCGCGGGCAGCGTTGTCGCCGACGGTCGCCCCGAGGTGACGTCCAAGCGAGACTGCTCGATCGGTCAGGGCGCGTATCGAAGTGCTTCGGGCAGTGGACAATTCACGCAGTCGGGGGCCGTCGCCGCGCTGCTGGGCTCGTTCGAGTTGCTCACCCAGATCGAACAGTTCCGCCAGAGCCGATTCGTCTCGGCGAGCCAGGGTGTTCACCAACCACGCCACGACCGTGGGTTTGCGCAGGGCAGCGATTCGGGTGGCACCGGATTT
Source organism: Rhodococcus sp. IEGM 1372 (assembly GCF_030056835.1). Taxonomy (NCBI): domain Bacteria; kingdom Bacillati; phylum Actinomycetota; class Actinomycetes; order Mycobacteriales; family Nocardiaceae; genus Rhodococcus; species Rhodococcus sp. IEGM 1372. The sequence continues at coordinate 53,825 of NZ_JASHKS010000018.1, forward strand.
GTCGCCGGCTTTCTTGAACCGGGTGACGTATGCCGCACGATGCGAGACGAAATCAGCGGGAGGGAGTGAGTACAGGTCGTCGACGACGGTCTCGACTCGGGGGAGATTCTCGGACATCGAAGTCCACCGTCTCGTTCGAGCAGCCACCGTACGACGATGACGTGCGTGAAAGATGTGTGCCCCCGGCAGGATTCGAACCTGCGGCCTTTCGCTCCGGAGGCGAACGCTCTATCCCCTGAGCTACGGGGGCGCACCGGACGAACCGGTGTGCCTGTTGGGCTGTACGAAAGACTAGCGCATCCGCTGCCCGAGCCGAAATCACCCCTCGGGCAGCGGCTGCGCACCCTTCTCGGCGAGCATTTGCTTCATCAGCGTCGACTCGCTGGTCTGGGTGGCGACCATGGAGTTCGCCAGATTGATCACCGCCGGCGACTGCGCGTGAGTCTGCGCGTACTCCATCATCGCCAGGCCGCCTTCGTGGTGGCGCAGCATGAGTTGCAGGAACATCACGTCGACGTCCGAGCCGGTGGCTTGGCGAAGCGCGGCGAGTTCAGCGGAACTGGCCATGCCGGGCATGGCCCTGGTGGGATCCGAGGATCCGGGATCCATGGACATCCCGCCCATCGAGTGAGCGTGAGAGTCGTCCTCGGCCATCCAGGTCATGTAGCCGTCGGTCGAGATCGGCGCTCGGTCCCACAGGGCCAACCAGCCCTGCATCTGTCCCACCTGGTTCTGCTGCGAGGTGAGCATGTCGAACGCCAGGCTCTTGACGGCCTGATCCGGCGCGTTGGTCAACGCCACCGCCGCCATCTCGATCGCCTGGTTGTGGTGCACGGTCATGTCCTGCGCGAAGCCGACGTCCACCGAATCCGCAGCGGGTGCGGTGTCGTCGTCCCGGAACGGACTCTGCACCAGAAAGCCCAGCGCGAAACCGATCGCCAACACGGCGATCAGCGCCAGCGCAACCAGCGCGGTGCGCTGGCTCGGCTTGGTGGCGGACGCGGTGGCGTCCGCGCTGTCGGTTGTCGTCGGCTCGGTCATCAGTTGGTGGGGACCTGAAGATCGCTCGGCAGCTGAACTCCGCCGGTCCCGCCGGTCTCGCTTGCGTCGGGGGTGATGCCTGCACCGTCCATCGGTACCGCGTCCGCGCCGGGTGCAGAGGCGTCGAACAGGGGCGGGTTGTCCGGATCGAATGCGTTGTCACCGGTTCCAGGCACCGATGCGCAGCTGGCCCCGACCTCGGGGTAGGCGAAACGGTTGAGGCGCAGGGCGGAGATGAACTGGCCGATGCGTTCGTCGTCCACACTGTCCAACTTGAGCTGGTGGCCCCAGGACTGCAGCGAGACCGGGGAATCGAGGCCGGGGTACGGCGACATCATCATCTGCGTTTCACCGTCGACGCGATCGGCCAGCGACTGGACCTGGTCCTCGTTCAGATCGTCGGGGTTGTAGGTGACCCAGACGGCACCGTGCTCGAGCGAGTGCACGGCATTCTCGGTACGAATGGCCTCGGGGTACACGATTCCCGTGCAGGTGGCCCACACGGCATCGTGCGGTCCACCGAACGGCGGCGACTGGTCGTAGGCGACCCGCTGTGTGCGCCCGACGTGCAGAGCCGCGGGGTACTCCTGGATCGCGACACCCTCGATGCCGGTCGACGGATCCTGATTGGCCTCGCTCGGCGCGAACTTCTGCGCCTCGGCGCGGTCCTGGTACTTCGGATACAGATTGATCCCGAGGCCCGCAACGAGACCGACGACGACAACGACACCGGCAACTGTCAGCCAGGGAATCTGCCTGCCCGTCGCGGTGGGCACGCCGCCCTTCTTCTTGCGAGCTGACTTCTTGTTGGCTGCATTGATGGCTTTGTCTGCCTTCGCAGCCGACTTGTTCTGACTGCCTTTGTCGGGACCCGTTGGCATCGCTGTAGTTGCTCTCTCAGTCGAGGAAAGGTGGTGTTCGGTTGCGCTGGTGATGCGTATCTGCTGGTGACAGCATCGTCCGATGACCATCAGCGCAGAGCGCCCTCACTGTACGTTCTCTGCCTGAGAGCGTGCTCAGAGCCTGCGCGGACCGCGCAGTCCGAGGTTGCTCGCCGGCAGACGGGCAGTGGATGCGAGGACGCCGCGCACCAGCCAATAGGATAGCTACCTGTGACTCCCGCCGATCTTGCCGAACTGCTTCACGCGACCGCCGCGAAGGTGCTTGCCGACCGCGGCCTGGATGCATCAGTCCTCCCTGCGAAGCTGACCGTCGAGCGTCCTCGCAATCCCGAGCACGGCGACTACGCGACCAACGTGGCACTCCAGGTCGCGAAGAAGGCCGGAGCCAACCCCCGCGACTTCGCCGGCTGGCTCGCGGAGGCTCTCGCCGCCGACGCAGCCATCGCCGACGCCGACGTCGCAGGCCCCGGATTCCTGAACATCAGGCTGGCCGCTGCAGCGCAGGGCGAAATCGTTGCCCGCGTGCTCGCCGAAGGCGCGGCCTTCGGCAGCGGTTCCTCGATGACGGGCAAGAAGGTCAATCTCGAGTTCGTCTCGGCCAACCCGACCGGTCCGGTGCACCTCGGAGGTACCCGGTGGGCAGCCGTCGGCGATGCGCTCGGTCGCATCCTGACCGCCCATGGTGCGGAGGTCACTCGCGAGTACTACTTCAACGATCACGGCGCACAGATCGCCCGCTTCAGCCGATCCCTGATCGCCGCGGCCAAGGGTGAACCCGCTCCGGAGAACGGCTACGCAGGCGAGTACATCGCCGAGATCGCCGAGCAGGTCCTGGTGCAGGAGCCGGAAGCGCTCGCGCTGGCCCCCGAACCCCAGGAAGAGACGTTCCGAGCCATCGGCACCCAGCTGATGTTCGATCGGATCAAGGCCAATCTGCACGAGTTCGGTGTCGACTTCGATGTCTACTTCCACGAGAATTCGCTGTTCGACTCGGGTGAGGTCGAGAAGTCGGTCGAGTACCTCAAGAGCTCGGGGAGCCTCTACGAGGAGGACGGTGCCTGGTGGCTACGGTCCACCGAGTACGGCGACGACAAGGATCGTGTCGTCATCAAGAGCGACGGCAACGCCGCCTATATCGCCGGCGACATCGCCTACTTCCAGAACAAGCGGCAGCGCGGCTTCGATCTGTGCATCTACATGCTCGGAGCGGACCACCACGGATACATCGGACGGCTCAAGGCGGCCGCAGCTGCGTTCGGAGACGACCCCGCGACCGTCGAGGTGCTGATCGGCCAGATGGTCAACCTGGTGCGCGACGGCGTGGCCGTGAAGATGAGCAAGCGTGCCGGAACCGTCATCACCCTCGACGACCTGGTCGAAGCCATCGGCGTCGACGCCTCCCGGTACGTCATGATCCGGTCGTCCGTCGACTCCAGCATCGACATCGACCTCGCTCTGTGGGCGAGCGCCAGCAACGAGAACCCGGTGTACTACGTCCAGTACGCCCACGCCCGCCTGGCCTCACTCGCGCGCAATGCCGCCGAACTGGGAATCGTTGCTGATGAACCGGATCTGAGCCTGCTCACCCACGAGCAGGAAGGCGAGCTGATCAGGACGATCGGCGAGTACCCGCGCGTGGTGTCCAGCGCTGCCGAACTACGCGAACCACACCGGATCGCCCGCTACCTCGAAGAGCTGGCGGGTGCTTACCACCGCTTCTACGGTGCGTGTCGAGTACTTCCACAAGGAGACGAGGAGCCCGGACCTGTGAACACCGCACGACTGGCGTTGAGTAACGCGACCCGGCAGGTCCTGGCCAACGGCCTCGAACTGCTCGGGGTCAGCGCACCGGAGCGCATGTGAGCGCACATCCGGCAGGACCCAAGCATGCCGACGCCCCCGCGAAGCAGTCGATGTCCCATCGCCCGGCCGACGCGTCGGAGATGACGACGCTGCCCGAGCAGGTGTGGCCCCGCAACGCCGAGCGTGGTGAGGACGGAACCGTCCGCCTCGCCGGAGTGTCGGTCACCGATCTCGCGGAGCAGTACGGCACACCGTTGTTCGTCATCGACGAGGACGACTTCCGTTCGCGCTGCCGTGAGATGGCCGCCGCATTCGGGGCACCCGAACGAGTTCACTACGCCTCCAAGGCTTTCCTGTGCGGCGAGATCGCACGCTGGGTGGCCGACGAAGGGCTCTCACTCGACATCTGCTCCGGCGGCGAGCTGGCCATCGCGTTGGCTGCCGGATTCCCGGCCGACCGAATTGCCATGCACGGCAACAACAAATCGGTAGCCGAGCTCGAGGCGGGCGTGCGCGCAGGCGTCGAACATGTGGTACTCGATTCCAACATCGAGATCGACCGTCTCGACGGCGTCGCCGGTGCGGCCGGTGTGGTGCAGGACGTTCTCATTCGCATCACCGTCGGTGTCGAGGCGCATACCCACGAGTTCATCGCCACCGCGCACGAGGATCAGAAGTTCGGATTCTCGCTCGCCGACGGCTCTGCGCTCGACGCCGTCCGGCGCGTGTTCGCTGCCGACAACCTTCGCCTCGTCGGACTGCACAGTCACATCGGTTCGCAGATATTCGAGGTCGACGGCTTCGAGTTGGCAGCGCACAAGGTCATCGGTCTGCTGCGAGACATAGTCTCGGAGTTCGGCGTCGACAAGACCGCGCAGATCTCGACACTGGACCTCGGTGGCGGCATGGGTATTTCGTACGTGCCGAGTGACGATCCGCCGCCGGTGGAGCAGCTCGCGGCGAAGTTGACCACCATCGTGGAGACCGAGTCCGCCGCAGTGGGTCTACCGGTCCCGACGATTGCCGTCGAGCCGGGCCGCGCCATCGCCGGACCGGGCACCGTCACGCTCTACGAGGTCGGCACGATCAAGGACGTCACCGTCGACAAGTCGACGCGTAGGCGCTACATCAGCGTCGACGGCGGCATGAGCGACAACATCCGAACCTCGCTGTATCAGGCCGAATACGACTGTCGGCTGGTCTCGCGCACGAGCGATGCCGAGGCCGTCGTGGCTCGGGTTGTCGGAAAGCATTGCGAGAGCGGCGACATCGTCATCAAGAACACATGGATGCCGGCAGACGTCGGGCCGGGTGACCTGCTCGCGGTAGCGGCCACCGGGGCCTACTGCTACTCCATGTCCAGTCGCTACAACCTGCTGACGCGGCCCGCTGTGGTTGCGGTCAAGGACGGGCACTCACGCCTGATCCTGCGGCGGGAAACCATCGAAGATCTGCTCAGCTTGGAGGTTCAGCCATGACATCGAAGCCGATAGGCGTCGCCGTACTCGGACTCGGAAACGTCGGCAGCGAGGTCGTTCGAATCCTCACCGAGAACGCTGACGACTTCGAGGCGAGAGTAGGTGCGCCACTGGAGATTCGGGGCATCGCTGTGCGTCGGGTCGACGGCGATCGTGGAGTTCCGGCCGAGCTGCTCACCGACGATCCGGCCGAGCTCGTGGGCCGCGACGACGTCGACATCGTCGTCGAGGTTCTCGGCGGCATCGACATTCCCCGCAAGCTGGTGCTCTCTGCCCTGGAGAAGGGCAAGTCCGTCATCACGGCGAACAAGGCTCTGCTGGCCGAGTACACCGGGGAACTGGCCGACGCGGCCGAGAAGTCGCGTGCCGACCTGTATTTCGAGGCCGCCGTGGCCGGAGCCATTCCCGTGGTCCGCCCGCTGATGCAGTCTCTCGCGGGTGACCGTGTGAACAAGGTTGCCGGCATCGTCAACGGCACCACCAACTTCATCCTCTCGGCCATGGACGAGACGGGCGCGGACTACGCCGAAACCCTCGCCGAGGCAGGGCGTCTGGGCTACGCCGAGGCCGACCCGACCGCCGACGTCGAAGGCTACGACGCTGCATCGAAGGCCGCCATCCTGGCGTCCATCGCATTCCACACGCGGGTCACTGCCGGTGACGTCTACCGCGAGGGCATCAGCAAGATCACCTCGGATGATCTCGAAACCGCGAAATCCCTGGACTGCACCATCAAGCTGCTGGCCATCTGCGAGCGGATCGTCACGCCCAAGGGCAAGGAGCGAATCTCTGCTCGGGTCTACCCCGCGCTCGTTCCGCTGAACCACCCGTTGGCGTCGGTGAACGGTGCGTTCAACGCCGTGGTCGTCGAAGCAGAGGCCGCCGGCCGCCTGATGTTCTACGGCCAGGGTGCTGGCGGAGCGCCGACCGCGTCCGCAGTACTCGGCGACCTGGTGATGGCCGCTCGCAACAAGTTCTACGGCGGACGGGGCCCACTCGAATCCAAGTACGCCAAGCTCAAGGTGGCCCCCATGGGTGACATCCTCACTCGCTACTACGTCAGCATGCAGGTGGCCGACAAGCCCGGCGTTCTCGCCACCGTGGCGGCCGAGTTCTCCAAGCGTGACGTCAGCATCTCCACGGTGCGTCAGCAGGGCTCGGGTGACGGAGCCAGGCTCGTCGTCGTCACGCACCTCGCGGCCGACTCCGCACTGTCCGACACCGTTGCATCCCTCGAGCAGCTCGACGTCGTCGTTCACGTCGCCAGCGTTCTCCGATTGGAAGGCACCACCGTATGAGCGTCCACACCCCCTGGCCCGGTCTGATCGAGGCATACCGTTCGCGTCTGGCGATCGGCCCGGATTGGAAGACCGTCACGCTGCGCGAGGGCGGCACCCCGCTGTTGCCGGCCGGGCACCTGTCCGAACTGACCGGGTGCACAGTGCATCTCAAGGTCGAGGGACTCAACCCCACCGGCTCCTTCAAGGACCGCGGGATGACCATGGCCGTCACCGACGCGCTCGCCCGAGGTCAGGAGGCCGTTCTCTGCGCCTCGACCGGCAACACCTCGGCCTCCGCAGCTGCCTACGCGGCCAAGGCCGGAATGAGCTGTGCCGTCCTGGTTCCGCAGGGCAAGATCGCCATGGGCAAGCTCGCTCAGGCAGTCATGCACGGAGCCAAGATCATTCAGGTGCAAGGCAACTTCGACGATTGCCTCGAACTGGCCCGCAAGACCACGGCTGAGTTCCCGACCATCGGTCTGGTCAACTCCGTCAACCCCGTCCGCATCGAAGGCCAGAAGACCGCGGCCTTCGAGATCTGCGACGCCCTCGGCGACGCACCGGACATCCACGTACTGCCGGTCGGCAACGCAGGCAACATCACCGCGTACTGGCGCGGTTACTCGGAGTACTTCCGTGACGGTCTCACCACGCGCAAGCCGCGGATGCTCGGAGTCCAGGCCGCGGGCGCTGCTCCGCTGGTTCACGGTGAGCCGGTGAAGGATCCGGAAACCATCGCCACCGCGATCCGGATCGGCTCGCCCGCATCCTGGAACGGCGCCGTCAACGCCAAGGAAGAATCGAACGGAGCATTCCGCGCCGCGACCGACGAGGAGATCCTCGAGGCGTACCGGCTGATCGCCAAGACCGAGGGCGTGTTCGTCGAGCCCGCCTCCGCCGCCAGTGTCGCCGGGCTCCTCGCAGCTCGAAAGGAAGGCTGGCTCGAACCGGGCCTGACCGTCGTGTGCACGGTCACCGGAAACGGCCTCAAGGATCCCGATACGGCGCTGTCGGGAATGCCTGTCGTAGAACCCATTTCGGTCGATCCCGTCGCTGTCGCGGCTGCGCTCGAGCTGGCCTGAGTTGACGGAATCTCCGGCCATGACGACGACACTCCCCATCGGGCTCACGGTCACCGCGCGCGTCCCGGCGTCCAGTGCCAACATCGGACCCGGATTCGACAGTCTCGGAATCGCTTTGGGGCTGTACGACGAGATCGAGGTCACGACCACCGCGTCGGGACTGCGGATTCACGTCGACGGTGAGGGTTCGGCGGACGTGCCGTGGGGACCGACGCATCTGGTCGTACGCGCCATCGAGCGGGGACTCGAAGCTGCCGGAGTGTGGGCCGACGGCCTGGATGTCCACTGCCGCAACGTGATTCCTCACTCCAGGGGACTCGGTTCCTCGGCGTCGGCTGTGGTCGGGGGCCTTGCTGCCGCCAACGCACTGGCCGCGAAAGTGGATCGGTCGCTCGCGCTGTCGGAGGGTCAGCTGGTCCAGCTGTCATCGGAATTCGAGGGTCATCCCGACAATGCGTCGGCGAGTTGCCTCGGCGGTGCGGTGGTGTCGTGGAGCGAACCGCCCAATGCCAGTGTCACGGCGCGGAAGTACGCAGCCGTGCGGCTGGAGGTGCACCCGAGCATCAAGGTCGTCGTGCTCGTACCGTCCGAACGCTCGTCGACGTCGCACACGCGGGGACTGTTGCCCGAGTTGGTGCCCCACCGTGATGCGGCGTTCAACGTCAGCCGCAGTGCACTCGCGGTCGTGGCGCTGACCGAGCGCCCGGATCTGTTGATGTCCGCGACGGAGGACCTGCTGCATCAAGGTCAGCGCGCCCAGGCGTTACCCGACACGACTCGCTGGATAACCACCTTGCGCGCGCGGTCCATCGCGGCCGTGGTGTCCGGTGCGGGACCGACGGTCATGGCGCTGTGCACCGAGGAGTTTCCGGCCGATCTGCGCGAGGCCGCATCGGCCGAGGGGTGGCGGGTGCTCGACCTGGACGTGGCCGACGGAGTCACCGTCGCGTGACAAACGCGGCAGTAGGGTTCTTGCCGAGTGGGGACAACGGCGCTATGGTGAACCCTGTCCGTACATCGTGCGCTTCAGACGCCGGTTTCGTCAGGGCATTCAGGTCGCTGTATTCGGGGGATTCAAACGTCCGAGTGATGTGACGCTCCTGACTCGATCCTTCCCGTGGTTCTCTGCGGTCCGGATCGATGGTGTCGTCGACGGGGTGCGTCGAACATGAACGGCAATATCCGAGCTCGGCAGAACGCCGAACTGCGGAACGAACCCTCGGCTGCGCATCGAGCGAGCGAGGGAAGGAAAGGACCTCCGTGACCGATACGGAACTTATCTCTGCGCCCGAAACGTCACGCCGACGTGCTGGCCTGTCCGGAATGGTTCTCACCGAGCTCCGCAGCCTCGCTGGTGAACTCGGTATCAAGAGCGTTTCCGGGATGCGCAAGGGCGATCTGATCGCTGCGATTTCCGAGCGTCAATCGGGTAGCGCACCGGCCAAGACGGACGCACCGAAATCCGACGCACCCAAGTCGCGTCGCGCCGCTGCATCCGCGCCGGTCGTCGAAGATCGGCCCGCAGCCGAGGCGGCACCGAAGCAGTCGGCTCCAGAAGCGCCGTCCTCGGACGCGCCGGCGACGCAATCGGGCGATTCTGCCGATGCCGCACCCGAGACGGGCCGCCGAACACGCGGACGTCGTGCCGCAGGTCGGCGAGCCGGTGCTCCCGAACAGCTCCCACTCGACGACAGCAACGATTCGGCCGGATCCGCTCCCGCGGCGACCGATTCGCCCGCAGTCGCGCCGCAGGCGGAGAAGCCGGACGAGACCGGCGACAGCGCCGCCGCCGAGCGCCCACGCCGTAGTCGCGGCGACCGCAACCGCCAGGACGGGTCGGAACGCGAACCCCGTGACGCCGACGGCAACCGCGACAACGCGAACCGCGACTCCGGAAGCCGCAATCAAGGCGACCGGGACGGCTCCAACCGCGAGAACGGCAACCGTGACAACGGAAACCGCAATCAGGGTGACCGCGACAACCGCGACGGTGGCGGTCGTAACCAGGGCGGACGCAATCGCAACCAGGGCGACGGTCGCAACGACAACCGCAACGAGGATCGCAACAACGGTCCGCGCGACAACCGCGACAACAACCAGGACGACGACGGCGAAGGCCGCGGACGTCGGGGACGTCGGTTCCGTGAGCGCCGTCGCGGACGCGACCGTGGCGAAGGCAACGACGGTGGCGGTGGCCGCGAGCGCGATACCGAGATTCGCGAGGACGATGTTCTTCAGCCGGTAGCCGGCATCCTCGATGTTCTCGACAACTACGCGTTCGTCCGTACCTCCGGCTACCTCGCCGGACCCAATGACGTTTACGTGTCGATGAACCTGGTTCGCAAGAACGGCCTTCGCCGCGGCGACGCGGTGACCGGTGCGGTTCGGGTGGCACGCGAGGGCGAGCAGTCCAGCCAGCGGCAGAAGTTCAACCCGCTCGTGCGTCTGGACACCGTCAACGGGGGAGAGGTCGAGGCCGCGCGCAAGCGTCCGGAGTTCGGCAAGCTCACCCCGCTGTACCCCAATCAACGGTTGCGTCTCGAGACTCAGCAGAACATCCTGACCACGCGCATCATCGACCTGGTGATGCCGATCGGCAAGGGTCAGCGCGCACTCATCGTCAGCCCGCCCAAGGCAGGCAAAACGAGCGTCCTGCAGGCCATCGCCAACGCGATCGCCATCAACAATCCCGAGTGCTACCTGATGGTCATCCTCGTCGACGAGCGTCCCGAGGAAGTGACGGACATGCAGCGCTCCGTCAAGGGCGAGGTCATCGCGTCGACGTTCGACCGGCCGCCGGGCGACCACACCGCGGTGGCCGAGCTGGCGATCGAACGGGCCAAGCGTCTGGTCGAAGCCGGCCAGGACGTGGTGGTTCTGCTCGACTCGATCACCCGTTTGGGACGTGCGTACAACAACAGCTCGCCTGCATCGGGCCGAATCCTGTCCGGTGGTGTCGACTCGACCGCTCTGTACCCGCCGAAGCGGTTCCTCGGCGCGGCTCGCAACATCGAACACGGTGGTTCGTTGACGATCATCGCCACGGCCATGGTCGAGACCGGATCCACCGGTGACACCGTGATCTTCGAGGAGTTCAAGGGCACCGGCAACGCCGAGCTCAAGCTCGATCGCAAGATCGCCGAACGCCGCGTGTTCCCGGCAGTGGACATCAACCCGTCGAGCACCCGCCACGACGAGTTGCTCCTTGCTCCCGACGAGGCCGCCGTCGTACACAAGTTGCGGCGCGTGCTGTCCGGACTGGACTCGCACCAGGCCATCGACCTGCTGGTCGACCGTCTGAAGAAGAGCAAGAACAACCTCGAGTTCCTGATGGAAGTCTCCAAGACTGCGCCGGGCGGGGCGAACGACTGACAATTGTTTCCCGGATCTTTCGTCCGGGGAACAAGCCGACAGGTGCGCGCGTTGTAAGCATCTGTCGGCACAGAAGTACCGGCGATTAGCAGGTCAGATGCACGCTCTGGCATAATCAACGGCCGAGTCCGGTTCCGGTTCACGTCTTCGATCGGCGAAGACGACCCGGCGACCACTAGAGAGAACGGTAAGGACACCATGAAGGCAGGAATTCACCCCGACTACACACTGACGACAGTCGTCTGTGGTTGCGGCAATACTTTCGAGACCCGAAGCACCACCGACAAAGAGCGCATCAGCGTCGAGGTCTGCTCGCAGTGCCACCCCTTCTACACCGGCAAGCAGAAGATTCTCGACACCGGCGGTCGCGTCGCTCGCTTCGAGGCTCGCTACGGCAAGCGCGCCGGCAAGAAGGCCGACGCAGACAGCTAGCTGTTTCGCCGACGCCCGTCCTGTGCATCACAGGACGGGCGTCGGCTTTTTTGTGTCCACATTCAGTTGCACCGGCGTTCGAGAGTGAGTCATCAACATGGCGAGAACAGACAAGCCTTCGGCCATCGACGACATCCTCGCCGAACACTCCGGACTCGAGCAGCAACTCGCCGACCCAGCTCTGCACAACGACCCGTCCGCGGCCCGCAGAGCAGGCAAGAGGTTCGCCGAACTGGCCCCCATCATGTCCGCGCACACCAAGCTGACCTCCGCGCAGGACGACCTCGAAGCCGCGCGTGAGCTCGCCGCCGACGATTCCTCGTTCGCGTCCGAGATTCCCGAGCTGGAGGCGACCGTGTTGCACCTCGAGCAGACCCTCACCGACCTGCTCGCACCACGCGACCCGCACGACGGCGACGACATCGTGATGGAGGTCAAGTCGGGGGAGGGCGGCGAGGAATCGGCGCTCTTCGCGGCCGATCTCGCGCGGATGTACGTGCGCTACGCCGAACGCCGCGGGTGGCGGGTCGAGGTGCTCGACGCGAACGTCTCGGATCTGGGCGGATACAAGGACGCGACGCTGTCGATCAAGACCAGGGATCCCCTCGACGGCGTCTGGGCCCGGCTGAAGTTCGAGGGCGGCGTCCACCGCGTGCAACGGGTACCGGTGACCGAATCGCAGGGGCGCGTGCACACGTCCGCGGCCGGCATCCTGGTGTACCCCGAACCCGATGAGGTGGAAGAGGTTCAGATCGACGAGACCGATCTGCGCATCGACGTCTACCGCTCGTCCGGCAAAGGTGGCCAGGGCGTCAACACCACCGACTCCGCAGTCCGAATCACGCACCTGCCGACCGGCATCGTGGTGACCTGTCAGAACGAGCGGTCTCAGCTGCAGAACAAGGCACGCGCGATGCAGGTACTTGCAGCTCGCCTGCAGGCAGCCGCAGAAGAAGCGGCCGACGAAGAAGCATCGGCAGGCAGGGCCAGCCAGGTGCGCACCGTCGACCGCTCGGAGCGGATCAGAACCTACAACTTCCCCGAGAACCGCATCACGGACCACCGGATCGGCTTCAAGGCACACAACCTCGACTCACTTCTGGACGGCGAGATGGATGCGTTGCTCGACGCGCTGGCCAAGGCGGACCGCGACGCGCGCATGCAAGCAGAGTAGCTGCGGCACATAGCTTTACAGATTTCGCCGGGCTGCTGCACCGAAAGGTGCGATACCCTGGCGGCCAGGTTCGACCCCGCAACAGCGCCCGAGAGGCACACCAGACATGAACCAGGCCCTGACCCCCGCAGGCGAGAACGCCGTGTCCGAGCTGTCCTCGCGCTACGGCATCTCGACCGATGCCGTCCGCACGATGCTCGACGCCGTCAACAACGGCCGCGGCAGCATGGCTCAGTTCAACATCCCCGAGCTCGGCGGCAGTGGGCAGTGGATGCGCGGCGGAATGACCATGGTGGGCAACATGTTCGACCACGGACTCAAGAGCCGGGTCGACGGCCTCTGCCGAGACCTGTCGGCGGTGCTGTCGCAGCATCAGGTGTACCCGCCCAGGGGGACCGGCAGCAGCTCGTTCGGTGGCAACTCGTTCGGCGGCGGCTCGTGGTGGCCGTCGGACCTCGGTGCGCCGAGCTCGAGCGGTGGCCAGAACGGCTCGCAGTACGCAGTGTTCCCGGGATCTCGACGCCTCGCGGTGTTGGTCGGCGGCGAACTGGCCGTGTACGACACTCTCGATCACTCCATCGGCGGAGTCCAGCAACAGCAGGGCGGTGGACCGGGCTCGCTGGAGTTCACCAGCCAGTACGGCACGTTCACTGCTGGCAGCCTGCCTCGAGTCGATCAGCAGTCGGGCGGGACGAACTCGCAGAACCAGTCGACGCCGCAACCCGCTCCGCAGACCTACGCGCAACCGTCCTCGTCGCACCAGTCTTCGCAGTCCTCGAACCATTCGCCTCAGGGCATCCCGTCAGGTGTGGACATCTCCGACATCACGGCTGCGATCGAGGCTCTCGCGGGTCTGCACGCGAAGGGCTTCCTCACCGACGACGAGTTCCACGCCAAGAAGTCGGAGTTGCTGGGACGCGTGTGATCGGGTTGTCGGTGCCTCGTGGCAGGCTGTTCGAATGAGCCGCAAGCCGTTACGCCTGGCCATCCTCGAAGCAACGTCGATGCTCGACGCTGCCGGTGTGCCGAGCCCACGGGTCGATGCGGAGCTGCTCGCCGCACACCTCGTCGGCGTGGACCGCGGCCGTCTCGGTCTGGTTCCTCTCGTCGAACCCGAGGTCGTCGAGGCGTACTTCCGAACCGTCGAGCAGCGCGCGAAACGTATTCCGCTGCAATACATCACGGGAACTACCTCGCTGGGCAACATCGACGTCGAAGTAGGGCCGGGCGTGTTCGTACCCCGGCCGGAAACCGAACTGTTGTTGGCCTGGGCACTCGCGTTTCTCGAAAACGTCGACCACCACCCGCCGGTGATTCTCGATCTGTGCACGGGCTCGGGGGCACTGGCACTGTCGATCGCCAACGCCCGGCCCGATGCCGTCGTCCATGCCGTCGAGCTCGACCCGTCGGCGTTGGCATGGGCCCGGCGCAATGCCGACCTGTGCAGCGGCCACGGCGATACCCCGATCACGCTGCACCACGGCGACGTCACGGCACGAGATCTGTTGACCGAACTCGACGGCGCTGTCGACATGATCGTCGCAAACCCGCCCTATATCCCGGAGGGGGCAGACCTCGATCCCGAAGTGATCGATCACGATCCGCACATGGCGCTGTTCGGCGGTTCGGACGGACTGTCCGTCATCGAACCGATGATCGGCAACATCGCCCGCTGGCTTCGGATCGGCGGCGGCGTCGCTATCGAACACGACGACTCCAATGGCGGCGAGGTGGCGGCGCTGCTGTCTCGGCGACGAGTGTTCACCGAGGTCACCGCGCATCCGGATCTGGCGGGTAGGCCCCGGTTCGTCGTCGCCGCACGGGCGCACCCGGCCCAGGCCTGACGACGGGAACGGCAGGCGGGCGACACCTGACATCACTTCGTTATCGAAGGTGGAAGGATAGGTGCCGTGAGTACCGTCTACGACTGCCGTGAAGCCGACGCGCGCACTGCTGGATTGACCGCTGCCCGCGGTGCCCTCAAATCCGGCCGACTGGTCGTCATGCCTACCGACACCCTGTACGGAATCGCAGCCGATGCATTCGACGGCAGCGCTGTCACGGATCTGCTGCGCGCCAAGGGCAGGGGCCGCGATATGCCGGTTCCCGTGCTCGTCGGTTCCTGGAACACCATCGACGGCCTGGTTCAGAGTGTCCGGCCACGCACCCGAGATTTGATTCGCGCCTTCTGGCCCGGTGCGCTGAGCATCGTCGTGCAGCAGGCTCCGTCCTTGGCCTGGGATCTGGGCGACGCCCAGGGCACCGTCATGCTGCGGATGCCGCTGCACCCGGTTGCGCTAGAGCTGTTGCGCGAGGTCGGCCCCCTCGCAGTGTCCAGCGCCAACATCTCCGGCAGTCCACCCGCCACCACCGTGACGGAGGCTCGGGATCAACTCGGCGGCTCGGCCGCGGTGTACCTGGACGGGGGACCGGCCGACCACGCGGTGGCGTCGACCATCATCGATCTGACCAGTGATCGAGCACGAATTCTGCGGGTCGGTGCCATTCCCACCGAGAAGATTGCCGAGGTTCTCGGTGTCACCGCCGAAAGCCTGGTCCCGGGAGCGTCCTGACATGGCTGTCCATCCCGCACGCCTCCGCGCATGAGCGTCACTCGGGGAGGCATCCTTGACGAAAGTGTCGACGTGCTCGCTCAGTCGAATCTGGGTGCAGGCGTACCGATTCGCGAACTGCTCCTGGTGTTCCTCACCGCAGCGGTGGTCACGTTCTTCGCCACCGGCGGTGTTCGTGTGGCGGCCGTCAAGTTCGGTGCCGTCGCGGTTCCTCGTGATCGTGACGTCCACGTGCAGGCCACCCCGAGGCTCGGGGGAGTGGGCATCTACGTGGGGATGCTGGCTGCGTTGCTCTTCGCGTCACAGCTGCCTGCACTGGCTCGCGGATTCGACGTCGCCTACAACCGCGACATTCCGGCCGCACTGGTTGCCGGCTTCGTGATCGTGCTGGTCGGCGTCATCGACGACCGATGGGGTCTGGATGCCCTGACCAAGTTCGTCGGCCAGGTGACGGCGGCCGGGGTCCTCGTCATCATGGGCGTGAGCTGGGTCGTGCTGTACCAGCCGTGGGGAGGCGAGCCCGGTCAACCCGGCAGCACCCTGGTGCTCGACCAACTGCAAGCCGGACTGGTGACCGTTCTGATCACCGTCGTGATCGTCAATGCGATGAACTTCGTCGACGGACTCGACGGGCTGGCGGCCGGTCTGGGGCTCATCTCCTCGGTGGCGATCTGCATCTTCTCGGTGGGGTTGCTGCAGGAGCAGGGCGGCGACGTCGGTGTCTACCCACCGGCGCTGATCGCGGCGGCATTGGCAGGCGCGTGCCTGGGGTTTCTGCCGCACAACTTTCAGCCCGCTCGCATCTTCATGGGCGATTCGGGATCGATGCTCATCGGTCTGACGCTTGCCACCATCTCGACCAGCGCCTCCGGGCGGATCCCGTTGACGGCGTACGGCCCACGCGATCTGCTGGGTCTGCTGTCGCCGCTTCTGCTGGTCGGAGCCGTGATGCTCATTCCGATCCTCGACCTGCTGCTGGCTGTCATTCGCCGGACCCGGGCCGGACGGAGTCCTTTCAGCCCCGACAAGATGCACCTGCATCATCGGTTGCTGCAGATCGGACATTCGCATCGCCGGGTGGTGCTGGTGATCTACCTGTGGGTCGGTGTCCTCGCCTTCGGGGCGGTCGGGTCGTCTCTGCTGGACCGCCGAATAGTGGTGCTTCTGGTTGCCGCAGGTCTGGTGTTCGCGCTGGTCGTCACTGCTGTGCCGACGCTGCGGGTGGACCGATCGCAGGGCTCGGAACCGCGAAGCGCTCGACGGGGCGGCTGATCCCGTCGGCTGTTCGCGGACGCGTGCTGGGTACCCTCGACAACTGTGACCTTCACTCCGCAGTCCATGCCCGACCAATTCGCCCCGCTTCGCGCCGCGGTTCGATACGGACTCATCGGACTGGTGGTGCTCACGGTGGTGAGCGTCGGAATCGCCGTCGCGGCGGCCGGAACGCCTGGTCTGTGGGGATCCCTCATCGGTGTTGCCATCGGCGGAGGCTTCGTCATCACGACGGCGTTGTCGGTGGCGCTCACCACGCGTTTTCCGGCCTCGGCAGTCGGAGCACTGCTTCTCGGCGGTTGGTTGGTGAAGATGGTGATCGCGCTGATCGTGCTTGTCGCACTCAAGGACGCCGACTTCTACAACCGGTACTCGTTGGGGCTGACGATTCTGGGAGCGCTCGTGGTCGTGCTCGGTGCGGAGGTCTTCGGGGTCGTCAAGACGAAAGTCGCCTACGTGGACAGCGTTCCCACCGAGGACAAGACCGACGATCGGTAGTACGACAGGCTGTCGTAATCGGTTAAGCTGAGGGCCGCCTACACAACGTCGTAGTTCTGTTGATAAAGTTTGCATCAAGCGGTGGGCAAGACTGGGACGAAAGAGACTTTTTCCCCGGACTGGACCCCCGCAGGTAGCAGTCAGCGTGAGCTTCCTTACAGTAGGCCCGGAGTCAACGACTTCGGCAACGTAAGGTTCCGCCCTGAGAGTTGCCGAGTCGACGTGAGTCGCCGACACCCGACAGACGCTTGGCCGATGAAGACCGGGCCTCAGCCTCTGACGATTGCGAGCCGATTTTCGTCGACTTGATAGATCGTCATTGTCCGATCGAACCGCAGTCGTTACCCGGCTGCGGCCCGAACACGGGAGAGACCGCTGAGCGTCACCACCCTGGCTGCGGAATACAGTCCGCCGTCACTATCCGATTTCTTTCCTCCCGCGGTGCTGTTCGAGGGGACCCCGTTCGAGCTCGACAGGCTGATGCTCATCCGCATCCTGATGTCGGCGATTCTGATCATCTTCATGGTGGTTGCCCTCCGCAGCCCGAAGATCGTTCCGCGTGGTCTTCAGAACGTCGGCGAGATCGCTCTCGATTTCGTTCGGATCCACGTCGCAGAAGATGTGCTCGGTAAAGAACAGGGTCGTCGATTCCTGCCCGTCATCATGACCATCTTCTTCACGGTGTTCGCGGTGAACGCGAGCGCCGTCATTCCGTTTCTGAACATCTCGTCGAATGCCCGCATCGGTCTACCGATCGTGCTCGCTGCGGTCGCGTACGTCGCGTTCATCTACGCAGGTGTCAAGAAGTTCGGTGTCGGGAAGTTCGTCAAGGGCACCATCGTCATCCCGGGCATTCCGCCGGCGATGCACGTGCTGCTGATCCCGCTGGAGTTCGTCTCGAACTTCGTACTCCGTCCGTTCACACTGACGGTGCGTCTGCTCGCCAACATGCTGGCCGGCCACATCATGCTCGTGCTGTTCTTCAGCGCGACCCAGTTCTTCCTCTTCGAGGCGTCGGCCGGGCTGAAGATCTTCGCAGCACCCTCGCTCATCATGGGCTTCCTGTTCACGATGTTCGAGATGCTGGTGATCTTCCTCCAGGCCTACATCTTCGCGCTGCTCACGGCGATCTACATCGATCTGTCGCTGCACGCCGACTCGCACTGACCGACCAACTGACCGAACCAGCTACACCGCCACCTCCGACACCCGGATGTGGACCGAAGAAAGGGAACGGAAAACCCAATGAGCCTTGAAGTTCTGGCCCAGGCGCAGGAAATCACCGCAAGCGGATACGGCGCCATCGGCTACGGCCTCGCAGCCATCGGCGGCGGCATCGGCCTCGGCCTCGTCGTCGCCAAGAACATGGAAGCAACCGCTCGTCAGCCCGAGCTGGCCGGTCAGCTCCGTACCACCATGTTCCTCGGCATCGCATTCACCGAGTCCCTCGCCCTGATCGGCCTCGTCGCCGGCTTCATTCTCTGAGAGCGCGATGACAAACGCGATTACGTTGCTGGCGGCGGAGGGGGAGGAATACAACCCTCTTCTGCCCGCAACCTACGACATCGTTTGGTCGATCGTCTGTGTCGCGGCAATCGGCTTCCTCTTCTGGAAGTACGTGGTGCCGCGCTTCACCAAGGTTCTCGCTGAGCGTTCCGAGCTCATCGAAGGCGGAATCAAGAAGGCCGAAGAGGCACAGGCAGAAGCCAAGGCTGCTCTCGAGCAGTACCACGCTCAGCTGGCCGACGCCCGTTCCGAGGCCGCGCAGATCCGCGAGGAAGCGCGCACCCAGGGGCAGGCGATTCTCGCCGAGATGAAGGAAAAGGCGCAGGAAGAAAGCGACCGGATCGTGGCCGCAGGTCACAATCAGCTCGTTGCTCAGCGTCAGCAGATCGTCACCGAACTTCGGGGAGATCTGGGACGCACGGCCGTCGAACTCGCTGAGAAGGTCATCGGAGAGCAGTTGTCCGACGACGCGAAGCGTTCCAGTTCGATCGATCGCTTCCTCAACGAGTTGGATTCCGTCACCGCGGACTCCGCATCCGGAAAGTGAGTCGAACCATGTACGCAACTTCTCGTGAGGCACTCGCCCGCACGCGGTCGGTTGCCCACGAAGCTCTGGGGTCCGCGTCGGCAGGCGAGGCAACAGCCGTCGCTGCTCAGACCGGTGCCGAGTTGTTCGCCGTCGTCGAGACCCTCGACGCGCAGCGCACGTTGCGTACCGCTCTCGCCGACTCGTCGGTCGGGGGCGTTCGGCGAAGCGATCTGGCCGGAGAGGTCTTCTCCGGCCAGGTGTCGAGTGCAACGGCGACGATCGTCAAGGCCGCTGCCGGCGAAAGCTGGTCCACCGCTCGCGACCTGCTGAACTCGCTGGTCGAGCTGGGACGCGAAGCTCTGCTTCGCGCCGCGGCCGATCAGGATCAGTTGGACACGGTCGAGGACGAGCTGTTCCGCCTCGGGCGGATCGTGGCAGGAAACCCGCAGCTCGAGCAGGCCCTCTCGGATCGCTCGAAGCCCGCTCAGGCCAAGCGTGAACTGCTCGGTCGCCTGCTCTACGGCAAGGTCACCGCGGTCACCGAGGCGCTTGCAGTTCAGGCTGTGACGCGTCCGCGAAAGGCTGCTCCCGCCGACGTACTGAACGGACTGGCCGATCTGGCCGCCGAGCAGCGCGACCGCGCGGTTGCCCACGTCCGCAGCGCAGCACCACTGAGCGACAGTCAGCTCGAGAAGCTGACGGCCACCTTGACCCGCACGTACGGCAAGCAGGTCACGGTGCATGTAGAGGTCGATACCGAACTGCTCAGCGGACTTGTCGTTCGTATCGGCGACGAGGTCATCGACGGTAGCGGGGCAGGCCGCCTCGCTGCATTGCGAAAGACGCTCAAATAGTCCGACACGGACACAGTAACGAGAAGAAGCGTCTCGACTTTCGAGACATTTCACCCCGCGATCATTTGAAGGAAGAGCAGGAAACACTATGGCGGAGCTGACGATCTCCTCCGACGAGATCCGTAGCGCGATCGATAACTTCACCGCGAGCTACTCACCGGAGTCTTCCCGCGAGGAGGTCGGCACGGTTACGGACACGAGCGACGGAATCGCTCACGTGTCCGGATTGCCGTCGGCGATGTCCAACGAACTCCTGGAATTCCCCGGCGGAGTCCTCGGTGTCGCGCTGAACCTGGATGCCACCGAAATCGGTGCCGTCATCCTCGGTGACTACGAGCACATCGAAGAAGGCCAGGAAGTCAAGCGCACCGGAGACGTGCTGTCGGTCCCCGTGGGCGACGGCTACCTCGGCCGCGTCGTGGACCCCCTGGGCAAGCCCATCGACGGCCTCGGCGACATCGAGTCCTCCGAGACCCGCGCCCTCGAACTGCAGGCTGCCTCGGTGCTCGAGCGTCAGCCCGTCGAGGAGCCGCTGCAGACCGGTATCAAGGCGATCGACGCCATGACCCCGATCGGCCGCGGCCAGCGTCAGCTCATCATCGGCGACCGCAAGACCGGCAAGACCGCGGTCTGCATCGACGCGATCCTGAACCAGAAGGCCAACTGGGAGAGCGGCGACGAGAAGAAGCAGGTTCGCTGCATCTACGTCGCCATCGGCCAGAAGGGCTCGACGATCGCAGGCGTCAAGGCTGCACTCGAAGAGCAGGGCGCACTCGAATACACGACCATCGTCGCGGCTCCCGCGTCCGATTCGGCCGGCTTCAAGTGGCTCGCCCCGTACACCGGCTCGGCCATCGGCCAGCACTGGATGTACCAGGGCAAGCACGTCCTCATCGTGTTCGACGACCTGACCAAGCAGGCCGAGGCGTACCGCGCCATCTCGCTGCTGCTGCGTCGTCCGCCGGGCCGCGAGGCATACCCCGGTGACGTCTTCTACTTGCACTCCCGTCTGCTGGAGCGTTCGGCGAAGCTGTCCGACGAGCTCGGTGGCGGATCGTTGACGGCTCTGCCGATCATCGAGACCAAGGCCAACGACGTCTCGGCATACATCCCGACCAACGTCATCTCCATCACCGACGGCCAGGTCTTCCTGGAGTCGGACCTGTTCAACAAGGGTGTCCGTCCCGCGATCAACGTCGGTATCTCGGTGTCCCGAGTCGGCGGCGCGGCACAGACCAAGGGCATGAAGAAGGTCTCCGGATCTCTTCGCCTCGAGCTCGCTCAGTTCCGCGAGCTGGAAGCCTTCTCTGCGTTCGCGTCCGACCTCGACGCGGCCTCCAAGGCTCAGCTCGAACGCGGCGCACGTCTGGTCGAGCTGCTCAAGCAGGATCAGTACGCCCCGGTTGCCGTCGAAGATCAGATCGTCTCGATCTGGCTCGCAGGGCAGGGAACGTACGACTCGGTTCCCGTCGGCGACGTGCGTCGCTTCGAGACCGAGCTGCTCGAGGACCTGCACCGCAACGCCAGCGGCGTCTACGACAGCATTGCCGGTGGCAAGGCTCTCGACGAGGACAACCAGAAGGCACTGACCGAGGCGACCGAGAAGTTCAAGGCCGGATTCGTCGACTCGGACGGCAACCGCGTCGTCAACGAGGCCGAGGCAGACACTCTGAACGCCGACGAGGTCAGCCAGGAGCAGGTCAACGTCACTCGCAAGACAGTCAGCAAGTAGGCCTGCGATGACAGATGCCAAGACGAGCACAGAAGGGAGCGTGAACAGCTAGATGGCAAGCATTCTCGAGCTTCGCTCCCGCATCAAGTCGGTCAACTCGACCAAGAAGATCACCAAGGCACAAGAGTTGATCGCGACATCGCGAATCACCAAGGCTCAGGCCCGCGTTGCCGCATCGAAGCCGTATGCGGAAGAGATCACCAAGGTGCTCTCCGCGTTGGCAAGTGCATCGAGCTCGCTCGATCACCCGCTGCTCAACGAGCGACCCGAGCCCAAGCGTGCCGCGGTTCTGGTCGTGACCAGCGACCGCGGTATGTGCGGCGGCTACAACTCCAACGTGCTCAAGGAGACGGAGGAGCTGTTCCAGCTGCTCCGCTCCGAGGGCAAGGATCCGGTCATCTATGTCCTCGGCGCAAAAGGCCTGGGCTACTACACATTCCGTGAGCGGGACGTGAAGGGTGCCTGGACGGGCTTCTCTCAGGAGCCCGGATACGCCGACGCGGCCAAGGCCAGTAGGCACCTGGTCGAACTGTTCATGGCCGGCTCGGGCACCGAGGTCGAGGCTCCCAACGGTGAAGGCACCGTCGAGGGCGTGGACGAGTTGCACATCGTCTACACCCGCTTCGTGTCGATGCTCACGCAGAAGCCCGAAGTTCGCCGTATGGCACCGCTCGAAATCTCGTACACAGACGAGGAATTCGAGATGGGTGCGGATGCGCTGAGCGACTCACCGACCGCAGATGTGCAGGCACAGTACGAGTTCGAGCCGGAAGCGGGAACTCTGCTCTCGGCGCTGCTGCCCAAGTACATCAGCACCAGGATCTATGCGTCGTTGCTCGATGCAGCAGCGTCGGAGTCCGCGGCGCGTCGTACCGCCATGAAGGCAGCGACGGACAACGCGAACGAATTGGTCGAGACCTTGAGCCGTCAGGCCAACCAGGCTCGGCAGGCCCAGATCACCCAGGAAATCAGCGAAATCGTCGGTGGCGCCAACGCGTTGGCCGACAGCGCAGGAAGTGACTAAGCAATGACCGCAGCAGTAGCCCAAGAGAACGCGAGCGGAGCGGACACTCAGTCCGGCCGTGTCGTTCGGGTCATCGGCCCCGTTGTGGACGTCGAGTTCCCGCGCGGCTCGATTCCCGCACTGTTCAACGCCCTCAACGCAGAGATCACTCTGCCGACCGTGGCCAAGACCCTGACGCTCGAGGTCGCACAGCACCTCGGCGACAACTTGGTTCGCACCATCTCGATGCAGCCCACCGACGGACTCGTCCGCGGTACTGCAGTCATCGACTCGGGCAAGCCGATCTCGGTTCCCGTCGGTGACGTCGTCAAGGGCCACGTGTTCAACGCCCTCGGTGACTGCCTGGACACCCCCGGACTCGGCCGCGACGGCGAGCAGTGGGGCATCCACCGCAAGCCACCAGCCTTCGATCAGCTCGAGGGCAAGACCGAGATCCTCGAGACCGGCATCAAGGTCATCGACCTCCTGACCCCGTACGTCAAGGGCGGAAAGATCGGTCTGTTCGGTGGTGCCGGTGTCGGCAAGACCGTTCTGATCCAGGAAATGATCACCCGTATCGCACGCGAGTTCTCGGGCACCTCGGTGTTCGCGGGAGTCGGCGAGCGCACCCGTGAAGGCACCGACCTTCACCTCGAGATGGAAGAGATGGGCGTCCTCCAGGACACCGCCCTCGTCTTCGGCCAGATGGACGAGCCGCCCGGCACGCGTATGCGCGTGGCGTTGTCGGCACTGACCATGGCGGAGTACTTCCGCGATGTTCAGGGACAGGACGTTCTTCTGTTCATCGACAACATCTTCCGCTTCACGCAGGCAGGTTCGGAGGTGTCGACCCTTCTCGGTCGTATGCCGTCGGCCGTCGGTTACCAGCCCACGCTGGCGGACGAGATGGGTGAGCTCCAGGAGCGCATCACCTCGACCCGTGGACGCTCGATCACCTCGCTGCAGGCGATCTACGTTCCCGCCGACGACTACACCGACCCGGCTCCGGCCACGACGTTCGCGCACCTCGATGCGACGACCGAGCTCTCGCGTCCGATTTCGCAGATGGGTATCTACCCCGCTGTGGACCCGCTGAGCTCAACCTCGCGCATCCTCGAGCCCGGCATCGTCGGTGCGGAGCACTTCCGCGTCGCCAACGAGGTCAAGCGGATCCTGCAGAAGTACAAGGAGCTGCAGGACATCATCGCCATCCTCGGTATGGACGAGCTTCAGGAAGAGGACAAGGTTCTGGTCGGCCGTGCACGCCGCCTCCAGAAGTTCCTCGGCCAGAACTTCATCGTTGCCGAGAAGTTCACCGGCGAGGCCGGTTCGGTCGTGTCGCTCTCCGACACCATCGAGGCATTCGACAAGGTCACCAAGGGTGAGTACGACCACCTTCCCGAGCAGGCCTTCAACAGCTGTGGTGGTCTCGACGATGTCGAGGCAGCCGCGAAGAAGATGGCCGGAAAGTAGACCGACGTGACTTCTTCCGAGAAGAGCGGCATGGAGGTCTCCCTGGTCGCTGTGGAGCAAAAGCTGTGGTCCGGTACCGCGACCATCGTCAGCGCTCAGACCACCGAAGGTGAGATCGGCATCATGCTGGGCCACGAGCCTGTCCTCGGGCAGTTGATCGAGGGCGGCACGGTGTCGATCACGACCACGGACGGCGAGAAGCTCATCGCAGCCGTCCACGGTGGATTCCTGTCGGTGACCGGCAAGACGGTCACCGTGCTGGCAGAATCGGCCGATTTCGCCGACGACATCGATGTCGAGGCGGCACGGGCTGTAGTGGCAGAGAACGGCGACGACCTCGAGGCCATTGCTGTGGCCAAGGGTCGTGTCCGCGCTGTCGAGCGGTCCTAGGTTCACGAGAAGCCGCGACGAGACCTGCGATGCACTACGGATTGATTGTTCTGATCATTCTGGTTGTGCTGCTCGCAGGGCTCGTCGCGGCTTTTGCGTACCGTCTGATGGTTCTACGGCGCGGGGGAACCGCCGCGATCATGCGGGTGTTGCCGACGGACGGTGGTGCCGGTTGGCGTCACGGCATCATTCGGTACGGAGACAACACTCTCGTATTCTTCAAGCTGTCCAGTCTTCGCCCCGGCCCCGATCATCGGCTGGGTAGGCAGGACATTCACGTGGGTGATCGACGAGCCCCACGAGACACCGAGTTCGACATCATGACTCCGGACATCGCCGTGTTGGAACTGTCCGACAATGGAAAGTATTTCGAGATCGCCCTCGACAGAAGTGCGTTGACCGCTTTCCTGTCCTGGGTCGAATCACGTCCCTCCGGCCGATCGCGTCGCCGCCGACCGGCGGCCTGATCAGCTGTCGCCGGTAGTCGGGTCGCTCGAGGCGCGGCTCGACCCGGGAACCCACTGGACGTCGCCCTCGGGGTTGGCGTATCGGCTCAGAATGAACAGCAGATCCGAGAGCCGGTTGAGGTATTTCGCCGGCAATGCACTTGTTGTTTCCGGGCTCGCGTGCACCGCAGCCCATGCCGACCGCTCCGCCCGTCGGGCCACCGTTCGCGACACGTGTAGCAACGCTCCCAGCGGCGTTCCGCCCGGCAGAATGAACGACGTCAGTGCGGGGAGATCCTCGTTGAACTCGTCGCACCAGCCTTCGAGCCGGTCGACGTAGCTCTGATCGATGCGCAGAGGCGGGTACTGCGGATTCTCGACGACCGGAGTCGACAGATCGGCCCCCGCGTCGAAGAGATCGCTCTGGATGGTGCGGATCACGGAATGAACCGATTCGGGCGGGTTGCCGAGGGCGAGAACCACACCGAGACTCGCGTTGGTCTCGTCGCAGTCCGCGTAGGCAATGAGTCGTTCGTCGTTCTTGGACACCCTCGAGAAATCACTCAGCCCGGTGGTCCCGTCGTCGCCGGTTCTCGTATAGATGCGGGTGAGGTGGACGGCCATGCGCGCTACGGTACCGCGCGGGTGTCGGCCGGTCCCGCTGGCTACGCTGTCGAGGTGAGTGAACGCTTTTTGGTCAACGGTGGAAATCGCCTCGTCGGTGAGGTGGCGGTCGGTGGTGCGAAGAACAGCGTCCTCAAATTGATGGCGGCAGCGCTGCTGGCAGAGGGCACCAGCACGATCACCAACTGCCCCGACATCCTGGACGTGCCACTGATGGCAGAGGTGTTGCGCGGGCTCGGCTGTGAGGTCGAGTTGGAGGGATCGGTCGTTCACATCACCACTCCGGCCATGCCGAAGTATCACGCCGATTTCGCGGCGGTTCGCCAGTTCCGAGCTTCGGTGTGCGTGCTGGGGCCGCTGGTTGCGCGGTGCAAGAGAGCTGTCGTCGCACTGCCGGGCGGAGACGCGATCGGGTCGCGTCCCCTCGACATGCATCAGTCCGGTCTTCAATTGCTCGGGGCACGCAGCGAGATCCAACACGGATGTGTCGTTGCGGAAGCAGACGAATTGCGCGGCGCGAACATCAGACTGGCGTTTCCGTCCGTCGGTGCCACCGAGAACATCTTGATGGCCGCAGTCCTGGCCACCGGGGAGACGGTGATCGACAACGCCGCGCGTGAGCCGGACATCGTCGACGTATGCAACATGCTGAACGAGATGGGTGCCGACGTCCGCGGTGCAGGCACCTCGACTTTGACCATTCGTGGTGTGAGCGCGCTGAAGCCGACGACCCATCGGGTGATCGGCGATCGCATCGTCGCCGCCACGTGGGGAATCGCCGCTGCCATGACTCGTGGGGACGTGCGAGTCCGCGGTGTGAACCCCAAGCACCTGTCGTTGGTGCTGGACAAATTGAGGTCCGCAGGCGCCGAGGTCACCAGCGAGCCCGACGGCTTCCGCGTCGTGCAACACGAGCGACCGCGCGCGGTGAATTTTGCGACGCTTCCGTATCCGGGGTTCCCGACCGACCTGCAGCCGATGGCCATCGGACTTGCGACAGTCGCGGACGGTACGTCGATGATCACCGAAAACGTCTTCGAGGCACGATTCCGGTTCGTAGAGGAGATGATCAGGCTCGGGGCCGACGCGCGCACCGACGGCCACCACGCCGTGGTTCGCGGTGTGCCACAGCTGTCCAGCGCACCGGTGTGGTCCTCCGATATTCGGGCCGGGGCCGGCTTGGTTCTCGCGGGACTGGTGGCCGACGGTACGACGGAGGTGCACGACGTATTTCACATCGATCGCGGCTATCCGCGATTCGTCGAGAACTTGAGTGCACTCGGTGGCAGTATCGAGCGGGTCAGCTGAGCAGCGTAGCTTCCAGCGCCTCGACCAATATGCTTATCGCATAGTCCAATTCGTCGTCGGAGACGGATCCGTACCCGACGACGATTCCGCCCCGGGCTGTGTGCGAGCGGGTCGAGTGTTCGAGCGTCGGTACGTCCACGCCCCTCGCGGCGCATGAGGTAGCGACGTCGCGCGCTGCGGCAGTGTCGAGTATCAACACGGTATGCAGGCCGGCTCCGACTCCGCGAAGTTCGCCGAACCTGGCCAGCGCGGCCGCGACCAGGCGGTCGCGGGCTCGATAGAGCCGCCGGGCCGTTCGGACGGCTCTGTCCCATTCGCCGTCGCGCAAGATGGACGTCATCGCATGCTGGACGGGAACCGAGGGATGATCGCCGATCGCGCGGCGCGTTGTCGAGATGCGGTCGACCATCGACTCAGGTGCCACCATCCAGCCGAGACGAACCCCGGCGCCGAGGGTCTTGGATACGGTGCCGAGGTACACGGTCCGGTCGGGTGCGAGTTCGGCCACGGTGGGCAAAGGTGCTACGCTGTAACGGAATTCGGAGTCGTAGTCGTCCTCGATGATCATGGAATCGTTGCTGTGAGCCCAGTCCGCCAGCGCACGTCGACGGCCGATGGGCATGAATGCGCCGGTCGGATATTGATGCGACGGCGTGACGTACACGGCCGGTGTTCGTGGGGGAGTCGAGTCGAGTTGTTCGACGATCAGGCCATCGCGGTCGACGGGGACGTCGTGCAAGGACCACCCGCGATGTGTCGCGAGCGCAGCGGCGGATTTGTAGCCTGGATTCTCCAGTGCCAGAACGTGTTCGACCGATTCGGCAGCGGAAAGCGCACCCAGGGCCAGGTCGAGGCCGTGAATGCTGCCCGTCGTGATCACGATCGACCCCGGTGTGGTGTGCAGTCCGCGTGCGCGGCGGAGTAGATCGGCGACGCGAGTCCTCAGTTCGAGCGTGCCGGTGGAATCGGGATAGTCGCCGGGAGGCGGTGTGTTGCCGACGTCGCGCCACGCGCGCTTCCAGGCATCGGATGTCGAGGGCGGAGTCCACGGGATTCCCGGACGGAGAGATATCCGCGGGGGTGTTCGTGGTGTGGTGTGTGCGCTCGACGCCATCGCAATCGATCGAGGTGCGCGGGGGATGTGTCGAACATAGTTACCCGAACCGCGTCGGGCATCGAGCCAACCTTCTGCGACAAGCTGTTCGTAAGCCTTCTCCACGACTGCACGCGCGATGCCCAGATCGACGGAAAGTGCTCGGGTGCTGGGTAATCGAGAATCGGGCTGCAGGTCTCCGTCGTCGATTGCGGACCGGATGCGATCCGCCAGTTGGACGGGCAACGTCCGAGCGTCGGCGCGATCGAGGGTGATCGACAGGGAGATCGGGAGCATGGGGTTGTGGTCTCTTTCGGTATCCGCGTCGAAGTGGCCTGAACAAAAGCAGCTCTATTGGACCATGACGAAAGGCCACTCGTCCCGCATCCTGGAAACCATGACAGTCGACGACGTGCCTCTTTCCCCGACAGCGCGAACGGTAGTGATGCGGGGGAGGCATCGCGCCGGCCTCGAACGCGCAGCGTTGCTCGACGTACTGCGCTCAGCGCGCATATGCCACATCGGCGTGATCGTGGATGGAGTGCCTCGCGTCGTACCTACCGTGTTCGGCGTGGATCCCGCCGGTCCGGACAGGGAAGGCACGCTGTATCTGCATGGATCAGTGGCGTCACGCAGCATGATCGACGCTCCGGATCAGGACATCTGCGTCACTACGACTGTCGTCGACGGGCTCGTCCTGGCTCGGTCTGCATTCCATCATTCGATGAACTATCGAAGCGCCGTTGTGGTCGGACGACCTCGGCGAGTGGAGGACGCCGACGAACGGATTCGAGCATTGGACGCGATAGTCGACCAGGTGGTCCCGGGAAGAAGCGTTCATCTGCGTGCGCATACGCGGAAAGAGCTTGCAGCCACCGCGGTACTGGCGCTTTCGATGTACGAGGCATCGGTGAAGTCGCGGACAGGTGGACCGGTCGACGACGACCTCGACATCGAGCGGGGAGACGTATGGGCCGGAGTTGTTCCGGTGTGGGAGGCGCTCGGCGACGCCGAACCTGCCCCAGATCTCGCGGGGGACATTGCGGTGCCGGAGCACGTGGACGGTGTGCGCCGGAACGCGACTCGGGGGTGAACGATGTTGCCGCAGTGAAGGTTCGGACTGTGGCTGGCATCACACGCGCACCCTGCAGCGTGTAGTGGGCGCGATGACCCGACGCCCCGGGGCCGAACTGCGCGAATGCCCCGAGAGCATGGGTCGACCTGCCGATTTGCGTTGGTGTGGTTGGTGGCGTAACTTTTGTCGAGTCAGAGCGACGGACACCGACCCGGTCTTCACGGACTGGGTGAACGAGGTTGGACGTGTGGCCTGGCAGGTTTTATCCCCCAAGAGTCGGTCCTTGTGTCCGAGACCAAGCTGGGATAGGCTGGAGCAGTTGCCCTTGGGGCCGACGGACTGTGTGTCTGTGGGTCGAGAGTGTGTGCGTGTTCTTTGAGAACTCAACAGTGTGTCGATGAATGTCAGTGCCGAAATATTTTGTTTTGGTGAAAGCATTCGATGTATCAGCCATCCGCTTGTGGTGGTTGTTATCGGGTGTTGTTTGAAATGCTAGTTGAGTTTTTCTGCTAGTGATTTGACTTGATGTCTTTGACTGATTCGCGGTTCTTTTGGGGATCGTTGTTTCGCAGGTCTTTTACGGAGAGTTTGATCCTGGCTCAGGACGAACGCTGGCGGCGTGCTTAA